>NZ_BJCE01000194.1:0-10602 GCF_005402885.1 Sphaerospermopsis reniformis | reverse complement strand
AAAGGCAAAAAGCCATATCCCATGACAAATACCTAAAATGTTAATAAATAATGCCCGTATTTATTATATCATAAGGGTTTTATGGTTTTTGTGAACGCAATCTAGCATAATATGTAATGAAGACCCAAAAAAGATAGGATTGAACCACGAAGGAGCGAAGGACAAGAAGGAAGAGAGGAGGAAGGAAGAAGGAAGAGAGGAAAAAGCAAGAAAAAAGTAATGTTATTTTGTTAATAACATAGAAAATGAAGTATAATATATATTCTATCTTGATTGATAATTCATTCTTTTTTATGTTCAGTCTAGAGATTGTGGAATTATGACACAAATCACTTATCAAGTAGAAGCATTTTGGGATGCAGAAACAGAAGTTTGGGTTGCAACTAGCGAAGATGTACCAGGTTTGGTTACAGAAGCTTCGACAATTGAAGTTTTAACAGAAAAATTGCGAGTTATGATTCCAGAATTATTGGTGTTGAATAATATTGTACCTGCTGATTATTTAGGTTATATTTCATTTATTGAACTTGTTGGAACATAATAAACAGAATCGGTTTCATCTAAATTATAGGATAGATATTTAAAATGCGTAGTAAAGAACTTGTGGTATTACATCAAAAAATTTCAGAACTAAATACACATTATTCACATTTTATTTTTATTTCTGAACAATTCATTATTGATAACAAGTCGAAAATAGAATATAATCCAGATAAATATACAAGTGATTTATTTCTAACAAACAAGTTTGCCGATCAGTTTAATTCACGGATGACAGAAATTATAGATGAGAGTGAAAAAACTAGAAATTTTATTCTACGCAGTTTATTTGTTTTAAGTTATTCTCAGTTTGAAATTTATTTGAGAGATGTTTATTCTTTTGCAAAAACTTATATTACAAGTCTACCTGAATTATTTCCTAATAAAATATTAGACAAAGTCGAGAAAAATATTAAAATAATAGATACCGATGGATTGTTAGAAATAGAGTTTAAGACATTAGAATATATATCTTTGAGACGTAATAGCATTGTTCACAGAGATGAAAAACGTGCATATCAAAAAGAGATTGCAGACTGTATAAAAGAAAATGGCAAAGACTTAAACAAATTTTGGTTAGGAGAAAATAATCTTCAAGTCAAGGTACTAGACTTTACAAAAAAACAAGTTTATCACTTTGAATCTATGGAATTAATTGATATTTTAAATATTATTCGCAGGTTATCAGAAAAAATTGATCATCTGATAATTACCAAGATTGGTGTAGATAACCTCTATAAATATCTGATTAAGGAATTTGAAGATCAGTATAAGCCTATTCAATCATGGGAAAATAAAGACAGAGAAAAACTTATAAAAAAGTTTCAACACTTTGCAAGAATTACATTAGGTGCTATACTGAGTTATTATGAAGTAAATAACTTATTGGGGAAGTAGCTCAATGGTAGAGCCCCCTCTTGAAAAGGGTTCTTACGAGAACCTTTTCCAAGGGGACGGTTGTGGGTTCAACTCCCATCTTCCCCATAAAATGTAGGTAGCTAGTTTATATTTGGTGTTACCCGTGTCTGCAAAAGATATATTTCACGAAGCAGTAAAAACCGCTTTACAAAAAGAGCAGTGGTTAATTACAGATGATCCACTAAAATTCAAATTTGGCAGCGTCAAATTTAAAATTGACTTAGGTGCTGAAAAATTAATTGCTGCTGAAAGAGAAAATGAGAAAATCGCAGTAGAAATCAAAAGTTTTATCAATCCTTCCGCTATTACCGATTTTTATGCTGCTTTGGGTCAGTTTCTCAGTTATCGTCTGGCTTTAGAAGCTATTGAAGCAGATCGTATACTATATATGGCAGTTCCATTTGAAGTTTATCAGACATTTTTTCAACTTGAGTTTACACAAATAGCTCTCAAAAGGTATCAAGTTTTATTAGTGGTATATGAACCAGAGAATGAGGTGATTGTAAAATGGATAAAATAACCAAATATCGAGAATACATTAAAACCCTACTCACAAATTACGCCAAAGACGATATTTCCACTAACGAAGTAGATGTACAACTGATCTTTGACACAGAAAACGACCATTATCAATGGATGAACGTGGGATGGGAAAATTTAAACCGCGTGTATATAACTATCATCCACCTAGATATTAAAAACGGCAAAATTTGGCTACAACAAAATTTAACAGAAGAAAATCCCGCCGCAGACTTAGTAAAAATGGGCGTTCCCAAAGAAGATATTGTACTAGGTTTACATCCTCCTTATAAACGTCCCTATACAGATTATGGAGTAGCCTAAAAATCTCTCTTCCTCTCTGCGACTCTGCGCCTTTGCGTGAGAAAATAAAAACATCTACCACCCATAAAAAAAACCATGATGCAAACCCAAGAAAAATCCCAAAATCAACAACAAATCAACTGGAAACCCATCATCAAAAAATTCATTGCTGTACTGGGAGAAAAAGGAGTAGTCCAACGCAAAGAAGAACTATTAACCTACGAATGTGATGGTTTAACCAGCTATCGTCAACGTCCCGCAGTAGCAGTTTTACCCCGCACTACTGAACAAGTAGCAGAAATTGTCAAAATATGCAATCAATATTCTGTTCCTTTCATCGCTAGAGGTTCGGGAACAGGTTTATCAGGTGGTGCTTTACCCGTTGAAGATTCGGTTTTAATTGTCACTTCTTTAATGCGGCAAATTCTCAAAATTGATTTAGAAAATCAGCGTGTAGTTGTGCAACCAGGAATTATTAATAGTTGGGTGACACAAGCTGTTAGTGGTGCTGGTTTTTATTTTGCACCAGACCCTTCTAGTCAAATTATCTGCTCAATTGGTGGTAATATTGCGGAAAATTCGGGGGGTGTACATTGTTTAAAGTATGGTGTCACAACTAATCATGTTTTAGGTTTAAAAATCGTCCTTCCTGATGGTTCAATTGTTGATGTCGGTGGACAAATTCCTGAAATGCCAGGTTATGATTTAACAGGTGTTTTTGTAGGTTCAGAAGGAACTTTAGGAATTGCCACAGAAATAACTTTAAAAATCCTCAAAAGTGCCGAATCAATTTGTGTTTTATTAGCAGATTTTACCAGTGTGGAAGCTGCGGCTGCAAGTGTTTCTGATATTATCAGTGCGGGGATTATTCCTGGTGGTATGGAAATGATGGATAATATTAGTATTAACGCTGTGGAAGATGTTGTTGCTACTAATTGTTATCCCCGTGATGCGACAGCAATTTTATTAGTAGAAATTGATGGTTTAGAAGTAGAAGTTGCTGAGAATAAAAAAAGAGTGGCTGATATTTGTTTACAAAATGGAGCGAGAAATATCACTTCTGCATCTGACCCAGAAACGAGGTTAAAATTGTGGAAAGGCAGAAAAGCAGCTTTTGCAGCAGCAGGTCATATTAGCCCAGATTATTATGTACAGGATGGGGTAATTCCTCGGACACAATTACCTTATGTTTTGAATGAAATTGAGGCTTTAAGTAAAAAACATGGTTATAGAATTGCCAATGTTTTTCATGCGGGTGATGGTAATTTACATCCTTTGATTTTGTTTGATAATTCTATTCCTGGGGAATTGGAAAAAGTGGAAGAAGTGGGGGGAGAAATTCTCAAATTATGTGTTAAAGTTGGTGGTAGTATTTCTGGTGAACATGGCATTGGTGCTGATAAAAAATGTTATATGCCAGATATGTTTAGTGATACAGATTTAGAAACTATGCAATGGGTAAGGCAAGTTTTTAATCCTCAAGGTTTGGCTAATCCTGGTAAAATGTTTCCTACACCCCGCACCTGTGGAGAAGCTGCAAAAGCATCACCTCAAAAGTTTGCTAATGTAGAAAGGTTTTAATTTGATGATACATTAGTCATTAGACCTGTCCGACAATCAATGTAGAGACTATAGAACGTCTCTACAAGGGTTTCAGGTTATGCACATTTCATTACCGGAGATGTCTATTAGTAATATTTATCCTGATTCCTGACTCCTTAAATACAATGATTAAACTCGATCAGTTTTTAAAGTTTGTAGGTATAGCCTCTACTGGAGGTCAAGCTAAAATCATGATTGTTAATGGTGAGGTGAAAGTTAATGGTGAGGTGGAAACTCGACGGGGGCGTAAATTATTAGAAGATGACACCGTAACAGTCACAGGGAAAACATTTACAGTAGGGGATATCATTTCCTAATGAGAAACATAACACAATAGCACTCGCTTGTATTTGTCAAGCAGCTTATTATAGCAACATGAATACAATAAACTTCTCCGAAAAAGATGTAGGGACAATTCATGAATTGTCCCTACGAATGGGTTTCAGGTTATGCTTATTTATGTAATTTTCGGAGATATCTAAAATATATAAGAAATTTTTTTAGCAAAATACACCTATTGATCATTAATTTGTTGTATCATAGTTTTCCCAAGGTAATTTTGTGCAATTCAACTTCATCAAAGCTTGTTGCGGATCTTTCAAAACTTTATTGAAAGACTATCCTAGTCTGTCTGAAAATCAATGATAGGATTCTCAAACTGCTGTATGAAGTTTTCAAAACTTTCATTTCAATGGATCAAATATGAAACTAATTAAAAAATCTGAAAAGTTACTTCTCGATAAAATCAAGAGTATGGAGTTAGAAGAGGAAAATATTCTAACTGAGATTACTAATGAACCAGAACCGTTAGTTGAGGAGAGAAGAGTAATAGATATAGAAAATCAAGTTCCTGATTATATTCCTGTGCGGGATAATCCCATAGTTCATTCTGTTGGTAACACAGGGTGGCAGGTTTCTGAGATTTGGAAGGAGATTAGATTGGATAATTTTTGCAATACTTAGTCAAGTAGGGTTTGCTGAAAAAGTTGAAAAAAACCTTGAGGAGAATTGAGTGGGGAGTCAGGCAGCAATAAAGATAAGATTTTATTGTCTAAACTTCACTAAATAATCAATTTCACTAATCAACCCACAAGTGTTGAATCCTGCAATAAAACTTTACAATCTTTGCATTTTACCCAGGTAAAATCCATTGTCTATTGAGAATAGAGTCATTAATTGCTCAAATTTGGTATCACCAATACCAATGCACAATTTAGACAATATCCTCAAAATCTTAACATTCAACACTTCTGCATAGATCCCAAATGAGTTCTAAGCTGTTGTGCATTTAATTTGTATAAGTGGAACAGGCAAGAGGCTTGTTCCACAAGAGTTCAGAATATTAGGATTATACAATTTAGCGGTGTAACAGCTTATTGAGAAGCAAAGGGTTTTTTATACCAATTCTATGTGAGGTTGCGCTATAAATTGTAGGGGCAATTCATGAATTGCCCCTACAATGTATAATTTGACAAAAGTCTGATTATTGCATCTTCATACAGAAATGGTATTGAGTTTATTAGGATTGAAAGAATAACAAGTCTGAGATAAAACCAGCCTCATGCGACATTTTATCCTGGTCTTTTGTGCTGATAAGCTGTTATGCCTTTAACTTGAATAATTAATACAAGCAAGATGCTTGTGCTACTGTAACTTCAGGTTTTTTAATTATACAGTTTAGCTGCATATCAGCTTACTTTTATTCTTTGGTATGGAAGATGGATTTAAAAAATACGAAAATCCAGAGAAAACAGAAGCTGAACCAAAATATTATCATATCATTACATAATCCTGAGCAATATCATTTGATTTTGTAGTTATATATAGTTATATACAGCAGATTGCAAATCAATCAGGCTTCGCCGTGAGCGTCAGCCGATAGCGTGGCGTTAGCCATACGGTACAGAATATAAGTTAAAAACTATACACAAAACCAGTTTTACTCCTGACTCCTGACTCCTGCTGTATATGAGTAACCTAAGTTTATTTAGCAGATGAATAGGGTAATATATCGTTGTTTTTCCTTCTTAATTTGTTTGGGTTTTATATTCAGTTTAACCATATTTCCGATTTCCTCAACTTCGATTGTTTCTCAAAAAACAAGTTTTTTAACTACAGAAGTTCGCGGTGTTTGGTTGACTAATGTTGCTAGTGGTGTGCTTTTTGTACCTTGGGGTGTTGAAAGGGCAATAAACCAATTAGCAGCACTGAATTTTAATACTATTTATCCAGTGGTTTGGAATAGAGGTTACACTTTCTATAAAAGTAAGGTTGCTGAAAGTATAATTGGTGAAAAAACCGAACCTTTGTTGAATTTCATCAATAGTGGAAATGATGTTTTAGAGAAGTTAGTCAGGTTGGCAAAAAATAAAAATTTAAGCGTGATTCCTTGGTTTGAATATGGGTTTATGACTCCCCCTAATTCTGCTTTAGCAAAAGCACATCCAGAATGGTTAACCAGTGGGCAAAAAGGCATAAATTCTGTTCACGAAAATCTCCCAGAAGAAATTAACCAGAATGGTGTTTTTAATCGGCAGGTATGGTTAAATCCTCTCCATCCCCAAGTGCAAGAATTTATATTGGGTTTAATTTTAGAAGTTGTGAAAAATTACGATGTTGATGGTATTCAAGTTGATGATCACTTTGGAATGCCTGTAGAATTTGGTTATGATTCATTTACAGTTAAACTTTACCAAAAAGAACATTTAGGAAAGACTCCACCAACTGATCCTTATGATGCAAAATGGATGCAGTGGCGAGCAGATAAAATTACTAATTTTATGGGCAGAATCAATCAAGCAGTCAAAAAAATTAAGCCCCAAGCGAAAATATCCCTTTCTCCTAATTCTCAGTATTTTGCCTATAAATATTATTTACAAGATTGGGAAAATTGGGTAAATAAAGGTTGGGTAGATGAATTGATTTTGCAGGTATATCGAGATGATAAAAAATCTTTTATTGCCGAAATTGAAAAACCTGCGGTAAAATTAGCAATGAAGAAGATTCCTGTGAGCATTGGCATTTCTACAGGAACTTTACTTAGTCCTGTAGATATTGAAAGTATTAAAGAACAGGTACAAATTGTGCGAGATCATAAATTCTTTGGCTTTTCTTTCTTCTATTGGGAAAGTTTGTGGGGTTACATCTCTCCTGAATCACCCCAAAAACGACGTAAGGCTTTTTTAGAGATGTTTGCCAATAAGGCTGTTAAACCTTTAAATTTAAATAGAACTTACGTAAGATTAGACTAAAAACCCCATTCTTGCTTAGGGGTAATCATGAATTACCCCTACTTTTATTCTGTTTTGCGTCAGTTGTGTTAAATAAAGTATAATTTCCCAAAAATAAAATGGAATTAGCCGCTATCAAAAATAAATTCAGTAAATTGTATACTTTTACTTTGGTGTGGAGTTTGACTACTTTAGGTAGTTTTATCTTCAGTTTATTTTTGATTGAAATTGGTGAAAAGTCTGATGTCAGAGTGTTAGATGTTGCTATTGGTGGATTTGCGATCGCCCTTCCCCAATCTTATCTCCTCAGACAAAAAATTTTACCTTTAAGCTGGATGATCTCCACAGTCTTAGGTTGGGTACTCATCACTACTATCGGTGTTGGTGCTGTGGGTTGGTTTGTACTGTCAACAGAGTTGTTTTATTTCCGCATCTTCTTTGGAATTATTTCCGGGGGTATTGGTGGTATGGTAATTGGACTGGCACAATGGTGGTTAGCTATTCCCTCATCACTCCCTTGGGGATGGTGTTGGATGTTCCTCAATTGTGCAAGTTGGGCAGTAGCTCTCAGTATTGGTTCGGTTATAGGTATATTTTTACGTCATTGGACACAGTTATTTTTAGGTGAAGTTGTCGGTTTAGCTATTACCTGGTTGGTAGTCGGTATCCTTACAGGAATCAGTGCTTACAGGTTGTTTAGGTGATTGGTGATTGGGTAGAATTAACTCATGACTAATAACTAATGACTAATGTAAGGGCGAAGCATTCGGAGAATAGCCTTTGGAAAAAACTGATCATTTATGGTTAAGCGGTATTATTAATGTTGAAAATGCAGATCAGCAAATCACCTTCACTGTTAAATTTCCCCTGCATCCAGTTTTTCAACTGCCCCACTAGCGCCAGCCTCAAAAGTCTGCTATTATAGTTTTTATTGATGGGTGATTAGCTCAACGGCAGAGCATCGGACTCTTAATCCGCTGGTTCTGAGTTCGAATCTCAGATCACCCACTGCTTTCATGCCAAATCAGTATTTTAAAACATATATATGTGATAAATTTATTTTTATATTATCAAATTCCCAAACTTAGGACTCCACCACCCTTTTGCAGTATGAAAATAAGCCGCATCCTTATGTTTTTTATCCTTCCAAGAATCTTGACCAGAACACCGTAACATAGTTTTATTCTCCCCATCTTTAATATAACTATACTCCTCCAACGGTTTCTTACATACCGGACAAGGATAAGATGTGAGTTTAGTTTCCGATTTATTAGTCTTTTCATCTGCTGATGTTTTAGTTTTCGGTGCTTCCCAACGTTTATGAAAATCACTCCAAAACAAAACAATATTTTCACACCCACTCACACATTTAAGAAAGTATTTCTTCTTCACCTTACTACTAGGAATTTTCGCTAAAAAGTTACTACATTCAGGACATTTGGTTTTTGAACTTTCATATTTACGCTCAACTTTACCATGATTATTACCAGTATTTCCTGAATTAATAACCACAGTTTTAGCTTTAGACAGCGCAGGGACAAAATAACTTTCATTCCAAGTAGTTAAATAAGATTGCCAGGAATTTTTACCTTCAGCAATTTTATCTAATTCGGCTTCCATCTTGGCGGTAAATTCTGCTTCTAATAAATCTGGTAATGCCTTTTGTAAAAACTCATCAACTTCTAACCCTAAACTTGTAGGATGAAGATGATCTTTTATTAATTCAATATAATTACGTTTCTTTAATGTAGCCACTGTAGGCGCGTAGGTACTAGGACGACCAATACCTTTTCTTTCCATTAATTGTACCAGTTTTGGTTCACTATATCTTGGTGGTGGTTGGGTTTGTTTCTTTTCATGTCCGGCATTTTCTAAAGTTAATTTTTGCCCCTGTTGTACAATTGGTAAAACGGCATCTTTACCCAAATTAGGCCAATATTTCGCATAACCATAAAATTCTACAACTTGTCCCCTAGCTTGCCATAAAATATTACCTGATTGAGTAATTATTAAAGTCTTTCTCACCTGTGCGGGACGACATTGAGACGCAACTGCTCTTTTCCAAATCATCACATACAGGTTAAACTCATCTTCAGGTAATTCTGCTCGTAACTGTACCGACGGACGAAATACATCTGTAGGACGAATTGCTTCGTGTGCTTCTTGTGCTGTTTTGCTACTACGATGTTTTGTTACTTGTTGTGGTACGTTTTGCGGATCATGATCTTCTAACCATTTACGCGCACTGGCACAAAATTCAGGACTTAACATCACTGAATCTGTTCGCATATAGGTAATTAAACCCGCCTCATATAGCTTCTGTGCCACCTGCATAGTTTTTTCCGGGGCAAATTTCAGTTTAGATCCGGCTGCTTGTTGTAGGGTGGAAGTAGTAAAAGGTGGAGGGGGTTGACGATAGGTGAGTTTACCTTCAACTTGGATGACTTGATGGGGATGTTGTTTGGCTTCTGCAACTAATCTATCTGCTTCTGCTTCTGATAAAACCCGCTTAGATTCTGGTTTGTCTGGGTTATTACTAGCTGCATCATCGTGGGTTTCCGTTTCCGTTTTTGGTGTTTCTGTGGGAGTGTTAGCTGTACCTTTGTAAAAAACGCGAAATCCTTCTTGATAATCTACCCACACACTCCAATAATCTTGGGGGACAAATACTTGTATTTCTCTTTCGCGCTGACAAATGAGGTGTAATGTCGCGCTTTGTACTCTACCGACGCTTTTTGCACCATTATTTAATGCCCAAACTAGAGGACTACCTTTGTATCCTACTAGCTTATCGAGACAATCTCGACATAATCCCGCACCGATTAAGTTAGAATCAAGTTTTCTAGGATGAGCGATCGCACTTTTAACCGCCGATGGTGTAATCTCAGTATAAACTACTCGCTTGGGTTCTCTTAATCCCAGGGTTTCTTTGAGATGCCAAGCAATGGTTTCTCCTTCTCTATCTGGGTCCGTTGCTAAAATGACTTCATCAACTTGTTTAACAGCAGTTTTAAGTTGTTGAATGGTTTCTTTAGCGCGTTGGTCACGGGGGATATAATGGCAGCGGACACTGTTACCTTCTATTGTAAATCCTAGCGAATCTTCACCCTCGTTACTGAGTTCGCGGATATGTCCACAACTAGCACGAACTATCCAATCTGTACCGAGAATTTGACTCAGTTTTTTGACTTTACCGGGTGATTCAACCACTAAGAGGCGTTTGGGCATAGCGTACAAAACCTTAACCGAAAAGTATAGAATTAATTATGATCATGGGTTAAAGTAAAAACCATAGATTTTTTTACCATCTTCAAATCTATATTCACAAGAAAATCGCCGAAAGGCACGGAAGCCACTTGGCTATCTTACAGTGGAGGAAGTGCCAACGGCGAATTTATTCGCCGCGAATATGATATGATTGGACTGCGAGTAGGAACAACCATCTACACGAAGAAGTATTTTGATCAGGAGAAACCCCTGATTTATCTCG
>NZ_BJCE01000193.1:0-10610 GCF_005402885.1 Sphaerospermopsis reniformis | reverse complement strand
GGAGACTGGGTGCGGGGGACTGGTAGCTGGTGACTGGGGACGGGTGACTGGTGACTGGTGACTGGGGACTGGGGACTGGTGACTGGTGACTGGGAAGATTTATAATCTAATTACCAATTAACAACTGCCAATTACCAATTACCAATTACCAATTACCAATTACAAATTACCAATTACCAATTACCAATTACCAATTACCAATTACCAATTACCAATTACCAATTACCAATTACCAATTACCAATTACCAATTACCAATTACCAATTACCAATTGCATGGTAATATTACAAGCTAACTACACCATAATAGGAGAGAATTACATAAACTATGAATGCAAAAAAGACGAGATGTTCTATGAAAAAAAGAGGTGATGACATCAATAAAGAAACTGGATTGTAAGGAGGTTTGTGCTGCTTCCACCAATGTCCTACAGGTGCTTTAGCTTGGAAATATCCAAAGTTCTCTAGTTGTTGACGATGGTATTGATCATAACGAGGAAATTGGCTAAAAGGTAACTCTCCTCTACTATGTTGTGCAATAATTCTTCGACGTTGATAGGGAACAGTATTATCACCAAAATTGGTTTGATACTCCTCACTATTTAGCAGTGCATCAATGAATCCTTGTAAACCCTTAGTCCCAATCACAATAGACCAGGCCATTGTTTCTTGTTTACTGTAAACATTCCTGCCCAAAACTCGTTGTATACTCATTTCCACGAATCTATAATTGTTATTCGCGTTGTAGTTACGTAAGCGGAATGTTTCAGATAATAACAATCCCCGAATAAAATCCCTAACAGTAATACTTTTGTGTTTTAATTGGGATTCTAGGGCTAATTGACGGTTGCTAACTAGAATTTGTTGTTCGTTGAATATTTGACGATAAGCAGCCCAAATTAACTGATCAATTTCTGCTGTGTCTGGTGTTCCTTCTGTAGTGTAAATTCTTGGATATTCTTCTCCAGGAATTTCAAAACTTTTAACTCTTTGGTTTTGGCTGGATGGAGCGTATTTTAGTAGAGGAATAGTCATGGTGATCCTGTTGAAGTTGTAAAAATGAGGATTTCAGGATTTACGCAATAACTTTGATTTCTAACGTTAGTTGGTATATCTGCACTTACCAACTTCTGTTAAATCTAAAAGTTAAAATTCTGATTCAATTTTGAAAATCATTGTCTACTTTTACAACTAAATAATTATTAAGAAATCAACGATGTCAGAAAAACTTAAATAATGAGGAGCATGGTTGTTTTCCTAACCACAAAGTAGCATAATCTCTCATTACATGATCTTCTGTATCTAAAGTAGCTGTAAGATTGAGAAAGATGTTAATTACGTAAAAATTCAGGAGTCGTAGGGGCGAAGCATTCGGAAAATAACCTGTGATAAAAATTGATAATTGTTCGTCCGAATGCTTCGCCCTTACAAGAAAATTGTGATAAAAATTGATAATTGTTCGTCCGAATGCTTCGCCCTTGCAAGAAAATTGTGATAAAAATTGATAATTGTTCGTCCGAATGCTTCGCGCTTACAAGAAAATTGTGATAAAAATTGATAATTGTTCGCCCGAATGCTTCGCCCTTACAAGAAAATTGTGATAAAAATTGATAATTGTTCGCCCGAAAGCTGATGCTTCCAGCACGCTTCGCGAACGCCCTTACAGGAGGCAGCAGGCAGAAAGTATAGGTTGAAATGTTTGATAAATCAGTAGATTATCAAATAGTGGGTTTGGGAGTACCCTGGAAAAAGCTGACTGCTAAAGGCTGATAGCTGAATGCTTACTTAATTACTGATTAAAAAATAAAAAATCCCCTACTTTTGGCAGCAGTTGAGGATTTAATATTTTTGAATTTATGGTTAATTTATGTGAACAATGTGAACACATTTAAAACAAATTTAATCAGAAATTCCCGCATCTCGCAGACGTTTTTCTAATTCTTCAAGGCGTTTTAAGGCGGCTTCTTTAGCAAGTCGTTCTTGTTCTTTAGCAAGTCGTTCTTGTTGTACTAACTCAGAACCCCAAAGTAACAAATTACCATCTTGATCCCACCAGCGTAACCAGTAACCTTGACGGTTTTCACGCTTTCCTTGCCAAACACCTATAAATAGTTCCATTTCTGCTAACCAATAACGGTTATTATCATTAGGGGAACGTAATTTATAAGCTCCGATTTCCTGCAAATTATGTACTTCTAATTCCCCGGTGTCTGGTTGAAAAATGATGTAGTTAGGAACTTGTAAAACTTGTTCATAAAAAAACCATTTTCCTGGGGGATAGGTGCGTTTACTGGAATATTCACTTCCTTCTGTATCGGAAAGAAATTCCATTACCACTACAGGAATTTGCCCCTGTTTATGGGGGGTGTAGCTGCGTTGAATTTGCTCTCTAGGTACGGTAATTTGCGGTACGTAAGCCCAATCAGGGGCTTTGATGACAAATTTGCCATTTACGGTGGCACAGATGCCATAATTAGTGGTAGCTATAGCAGTTTCTGGCAGTTTACCCGCGAGTTCTAGGCTTTCGGTTAATGCTGCTGCTAGACTCGGTTGGTTGACATTATCCACAGGTTCATCGTCTAAAATGAAGTCTTCGGGTAAGAGTTCCCAGGTGATATTGGTGGTGGAAGCACTTACAACCATAGGAAACATAAATAAGGGATTAAATTTTAGTATAGCGTGTGATTTATCTGACTGAATTTTAGATTTGAAATTGTGAATTTTGGCGTAAATAATTCAAAATTTCAAATTTAAATAACAGGTAAATAATAGGCGATCGCATTGGATAATCTGAAAATAATTACTTCACAAAATAATTACCTCATTACATCCAAACCTAAAGCTACCGCCCCCCACAATGGCGCATCATCTCCCAAAACCGCCCGCACTACTTCAAAATTCACTTCTGGTAAGGCGGTTTCCTGGGCTATTTTGCGTACAGTTGCCCAAAAACTATCCCCAGCTTTTGTCACTCCACCACCTAATACAAACCTTTGTGGGTTCATTAAGTTGGCAACATTACCAATACCTACACCTAGCGCCCAAGC
This sequence comes from Sphaerospermopsis reniformis, assembly GCF_005402885.1. Taxonomy (NCBI): domain Bacteria; kingdom Bacillati; phylum Cyanobacteriota; class Cyanophyceae; order Nostocales; family Aphanizomenonaceae; genus Sphaerospermopsis; species Sphaerospermopsis reniformis. Next base: position 7,564 of record NZ_BJCE01000193.1, on the reverse strand, counting down.
AGCTTTGTATAATATCGCTTTTGCTAATTCATCTCCATTTGATGCGGCTACACTGACTATTTGCCCGGTGATTAAGTTTAAATCATTACCTACTAACTGCCTCAGTATGTCACCTTTTGTACCTCCCCCAGAATTAGGCGGTTGTTTTTCCAAGAGTTCTTTGGCATTTTGGGCAATATAAGGACCAGATGCAAAACGTTCTACACATCCGCGTTTTCCACATAAGCATACTGGACCTGTGGGATCTACTACTATATGGCCAATTTCTCCGGCCATTCCTCCCGCACCTTGCCAGAGTTTATTGTTGAGTATCCAACCTCCGCCTACTCCTGTACTAATGGTAATGTAAAATAAGCTGTCGTATCCTTGACCTGCACCAAACCGATGTTCACCAATTGCAGCTACGTTAGCATCATTATCTATGCTGACTGGGGCGTGATATTCTTCTTCTAGCAAGAGTTTGAGGGGAATGTTTTCCCAACCAGGGACATGATGAGAAAGTCTCACCATTCCTGTGTCTGCGTCTACTGGTCCACCAAAGCTAACACCAATGGCATCGGGTTTGTGTTGATCTAATACGGAATCAATGAGCGATCGCATAATTTCTATATCACTTAAAGCATCCGCATTTGCAGGTGAGAGTCTATTTTCATGACGCAACCATTCTCTAGAACCTGCTTCTACTGTCGCTGCTGCTAGTTTAGTTCCACCAAAATCAAGAGCTAATATTAATGCCATAATTGATAATTGATAAGTGGTAATTGGTAATTGGTGATAGAAAAACAGTTTGACTCATTACCGATTAACTATGACTATTCCCCATTATCTCGTTAATAAAATTTTGCAGTCGTGTATAGTGTGACCCTTTCCAATAAATTTAGATTTTAGATTTTGGATTTTGTATAGAAATATCTATTTTTTTATGATTGGCTATAGTTCTAAATGTGAAGATCATTTTTTACATTTTGTTTAAAAATACAAGTTCTTAAATAAACAGCAATATTTTGTAATATAACCTCTTGGTTATTTATGTGATTGAAAAATCTAATGAAAAATTTAATGATTATTATATTAAATCATGATTCGCTGGATGTAAGCTAGATATAATGAGAAAAATTAGCAAAAAATAAAGATTTGAGCAATTACTTGCTTTTTCATTTAAATTCTGTTACAGTTGATACAGAAACTTAAAAATCAAGCATCATAAGACTTTCAGAATCTTTGTGTTTGATGAACAGCAAGTACAGCACCACGGGAGAAACAACAGATGAAAACTGCCATAACTTGCTAAAATTCTACCTTTGGGGTGATGACAGGCGCATTTTTACCATGCCCGTTGCCATAGGCTTGCTCGGTTATATTTTTTTGTTGTTAGTTGAGAATATTTATCATTATGAAGACACTAACTGATACAATCCGACTTCTTGAAAGTAAAATTTTATATATAAACATAGATATACATAACTCAGCTACTGATGAAAATAAAGCACATTAAGATTTAAGCTATTTAATTCCGATTAAATAAATTTAAATCAATAGATGCTGAGTTTTGTAAAGAAAGGATTTATTAACCGGAAAAACTGGAAAAAACCAGAAGCTTATAAAGTGGCAAGATGTCTTAAATTGCTAAATCTATGAACATCAAAAAACACTAAAAGTAGTAGCTAGAGACACAATTTTACTGTTTATTTATCTTTGTCCATACAACAAATTCTTGGGAAAAAATGATATGAATAAGTTTTTTTGCTCAGACTACTCAAGACAAATAGGAGAAGAAATAATTGGTAGTGCAACCAACTACCAAACTTATATTTTAGTAGAATGTCCTACTCCTTGGATGTCAGAAGCATTTACTTCTAAATGGGTTCCTGACAACTTGCGGATTTTAGTTGCAGAAGTGCAGCATAGTAAATTACCAATTCGGTTTTTGTTAATTGCTAATGATGACTCTCATAGAGTAAAAGAAACTACATTATTAATTTATCAAAAACAAGAAGGTTTAAGTCATGGCTACCGCAAACAAGAATTTAAATTACCAAATATTGAACAAGTAGCAGGAGTTGTACGGAAATGGTTATCCGGTGGAAATCCTGATTTTCAAGTAGAAAATAGCGTTACCAGAGATATTTTAATTTGTACACATGGTAGCCATGATCAATGTTGTGCCAGATATGGTAATCCTTTTTATTTTCATGCTAAAAATACTATTTCTGAATTGCAATTTGATCATGTAAGAATTTGGAGATCCAGCCATTTTGGCGGACATCGTTTTGCACCGACAGCTATAGATTTACCAGAAGCAAGATATTATGGTGTACTAGATCAAGAATCTTTCAGATCAATTTTAACTCGGACTGGTGATATTCAAATTTTGCATAAAGTTTATCGAGGCTGGGGAATTTTGCCCTATGTATTACAGGTTTTAGAAAGAGAAATGATTTTTAGTCAAGGATGGAATTGGTTTAATAATAAAGTAGCAGGTAAAATTTTAGAGCAAAGTATGGATAATAATACAATGTTAGCAGAGCTAACTTATGAAAATCCTGCTGGTTCTGTTTATACTTATCAGGCTAAACTGGTGAAAGATGCGGTGAAAACGCGAGTTTTAAAGAGTTCTTGTCATGCAACACAAGAATCATTGGTTGTGAAATATGCTGTAGATAATCTTGTGTTAGTTGATAGGAAAGTGGCTAGTTATGCCAATAATTATTAGTGCAATAAGTTAGAAAGTAGGAATAAAAAAAGTTGATTTTGGTAGGGGTTTAGCAATGCTAAACCCCTATTTTTTGAATCCAACGATTAAGCATTTTTCCAAAGGTTAATTCTTTAGGCGTTTTGAGATGCTTAGGTTCAGTTATAGATTCCCGTATGCTACCAAGTGAAACACAAGCAAGATATACAAGGGTTTCACAAGGGGAGAACAGGTTCCAGATGTGGAAAGTGCGACAATGTGGTTTTGGGATAAATTAAAAGTTACAAATTGTACATACAAGATTGACAACGCGAAACTGACCAGGTTACTATACTATTATTGAACTTAAAAATACGTATTAAAAGTTACGCATTAAATATAACACTTATTATCCCTGATTTATAACTAAACTTAAACAGCAAAAAGTTTTATTAAACTCCATCTCATATTTACCCAACTTCATTGTTTATGAATACAGATTCTTCAAACTACATTGTGGACAATTCTAATTATCAAACGAGACAGTCTGAAAGCTATGCCACAAATCAGGATTATTCACAAATATTAAATATTAACAATCTCAAATCTGTGAGATTAATATTTATATATTTAAATACAATATTACTGCTATATTTATCTAATATTGATAGCATTAACCAAGCAGAAAAAGAAATAACCAACCAAATACCAACAACAGCAGAAGCTTCTAAACCAAGTACAAATTTTCTTCAATCAATATATCAATTTTTACGATTCATTATACCTGGGCTTTGGGCAATTGTAATTATAGTAGTTATAATTCCCCTCATTGGACAATTTTTCATTGCTAAATCTTTTCAAAGCACATTGCCAACAACGAACTCAACTGACCATTCTGCTTTAGTAACTCCGAAAAAAGATATTGATTGGACACAAATTGAACAAGAAGTATATAAAAGTCTACAAAATGCTCGTCAAGGTGCAGAAGATTATGCTGCTAAAGAATTAGACGCATGGGTTGAGAATTTAACAGAAAGAATTGATAAAAATTTCTTGGATTGGTATTTTGGCTACTTTAATCAAAAGCAGATTGAATACAAATCTTTCTTTATTGGGATGTCCAATAACATGGGACGTTGGTTAAATCCTAACGGAAAATCTACCGAAGAAAGCATTGCTGAAATTATAACTGAGGATTTTCAGACTGAATTTGCAAAAAGAGTATTAAGACCGCAAATATCCCAACTGCGTTTAGAACGTATTGCCACACAAACAGCAAAATTATTTCTAAAAGAAGCAGGTGCAAATATAAATCAAATTCCCAGAAATTATCAAATTGCTCAAGCAGACTGGAACCGTTATTTAGAGGATTTATCTATCAACGTTGTTGACTCACAAGGCAATAAGTCAAGTTTGACTTGGAAGCTAATAGCAGGAGGTGAATCTTATGTTGTTTTTAAACCTTTAATTACGCCATTATTACCAACTATTGGTAGTAAAATTGTAGCTGGTCTGGCGGGTAAAGCTGGAGCGAAAATAGCTACTAAAACTGGAACTGTGTTAGCAGGTAAAGTAGGTAGTGTATTTTTAGACGCAACTGTAGGTGTAGGAATTTTACTATGGGATATTTGGGATAATAATCATACTGCTAACATAGAAAAGCCTATTCTGCGCGAAAATTTAGTTGATTATCTTGAGTTGGTCAAAGATTCATTATTAAGTAATCCTGAAAATGGCATGATGACTATAGTTGATGAAATCCAACGCAACATTATGCAGTCTCTTAGTATAGCTAAAACCCTTACTATCAAACATTAGAATCAAAAGGTCTAGTATTTATGATGAGAACTCTTCAAAAGCTGATTGTTATACTATTAATAATAGTTGCTTTATGCTTGAATACTTTTCCACCTGAGCAAGCTTTAGCTTTTGACTCTACATCATCCAGCAATTGGTATGAAGTTGATAAATCTTTGGTTCAGATGATTCAGCAAATCCACGATAGTACAGAAGATTTCGCTAGAAATGAAATAAATAATTGGACAAATGAACTACTCAAGAAAGTAGATAACAACTTTCTTGATTGGTATTTTAGCTATGGAAATCAAAAAGCAATGGATTTTGGAGTTCCTTTTGCTTGGGCAGTATTTCAGTTAGATTCTGCTTTGAAAGTCTTACGTAAAGAAGACGAAATAGACTTAAATGCTGATCAAATAATTCAAAAACGAATGATTGAAGATTTTAATTCTAAGTTTAACCAATTGGTTCTTAATGAAGAATCTGAATCTGTCTTAAAAAATATCATAAATAATATAGGCAGAAATTATGCTTCATCTGTAGGTTTCCGATTTGCACAAGTAAAAAACTATTATCAGATTCCTGACGTTGCATGGGACGAACATTTGCGAAATATAGCAGAGTTAATTTATAGTGATGGCAATAGTGCAACGAGTTTAAGTGCAACAAGTCTTAATAGTAATTTAATGACTAGGTTAGCAGCTGTTACATCGATTACGATAGCCGGAAAATTAACCGCTAACTTTGCAGCAAAAGCAGGTTCTAAATTACTGTCTAAAACTGGTACATCTCTAATTACAAAAACAGGCGCTAAAGCTATTTCTGAAGCTGGTGCAGCTATGATAGTTAAAACAGGTACACAAATTTTAGACCCAATTTTAGTAGTAGGATTTTTAGCTTGGGATATTTGGGATTACCAAAAAATGGTAGCTGATTCTAGACCTGAACTACGCCAAAGTATTGCTGATTATTTACAAGAGTTGGCATTTTCAATTATAGATGCTCCAGATAATAGTATTATGGCTGGAATCGAGGATATAGAAAACATAATTTTACATGGTTTAGAGTATCAACAAAGTTAAATATCTAAATTACTCAATTATCGTTATGTTGGTGCTATCATGTGGAGCTTTACCTTTTATCAACAAGAATATTTTACCAGTTATGATGGGAGGTAGAACCTACCCCAAAGCATTCCCAGTCAGAGACTGGGAACGAGAGAATCAAACGATTAAGCATTTTACAACCAAGTTAGAGACTTTTATATGTCACTTGCTATATCCCCATAAAAATCTTCATTTAATAACTGTTCTAACGTAAAAGGAAGATCAAGAGGATATTCTGATTCATCGGGTTTTCTCACTCCTAATTTAGCATTTTTGCTTTCTTTAATTGCCAGTTTGCGAGCATCGGCATAAGCTATAAAAATAACTTCATCCAGATAATTTTTAAAAGAAGGATTTTCTGCTAAAACTTTTGTGACTCGAAACCGATGTTCCGTAACAGAACTGTACCAACTTCCTTTCATCATTTCAGGAGCATCAGCTTGAACAGTTAATTTGAGTAAGTGAGCAATTAAAATTGTTAAATTACTCAAAAATGACCGTTTTTCTGATTTACCCATATCTTCTAATTCTACAAGCAAATGTTCCCAATCAATATCATTAAAATTGTGTTTTTTAATTTGTTGAATGATGGTTTCTCGCCAAAGATTAAAATCTTGTTCATACAATTGATTGTTCATAATCTGATTGTTCATAATCATCTGGGGAAAGTGAACTCTTGTTTTAATTTAGTTGAAAAATATTGACTTGTAGTGTAAAAAAATCAAAATTGAATAAAATTCAACCAAAAATAGAATTAATAATTAAAATCTCACATCCCCGACTTCTTCAAGAAGTCGGGGATATAATCTAATAACTACCTGCCAACTCTCTTTCTATTTTCAGCAGTGCTTCTACACGGGCTTCTGTAGCTGGGTGACTAGAAAACAAATTACCTAAAAATTGCCCAGAAATAGGATGAATAATTAATAATGGTTCAAAGGCTGGATTAGCATTTAAAGGCATTTGTCTAGCGGTTGCTTCTAGTCTTTGTAAAGCCTGAGCTAAAGCGCGGGGATTACCTGTTAATTTAGCAGCACCAGCATCAGCAGAAAATTCTCTAGTGCGGGAAATTGCTAATTGAATAATTGTGGCTGCTATAGGTGCAAGCATGACTGTTAATAGCACTCCTAGAGGATTACCACCCCTATTATTATCTCTAGAACCACCACCAAACCAAAGGCTATAACTTAACATTTGGGCGAGGAAAGATATCGCACCGGCGACAGTAGCAGCAACAGCTTGAGTTAAAGTATCACGATTAATAATGTGGGTGAGTTCGTGGGCAATTACGCCTTCTAATTCTTCCTCTGGTAAGATGTTTAAAATACCTTCGGTAACAGCAACCGCAGCGTGTTCTGGATCTCTACCCGTAGCGAAAGCATTGGCAGTTTGACTAGGAACAATGTACACTCCTGGCATGGGAATATTAGCACGTTCTGATAGTCTTTCTACCATGCGATAAAGTCCTGGTGCTTGGGCTTCGCTGACAGGTTGGGCGTTATAAACTGCTAAGGCAATTTTATCAGATTGATACCAAGAAAATAAGTTGGTAACTGCTGCTAAACCGATGCCGATCATTAAACCGCTACTGCCACCAATTATCCAATAACTAATGGCAATTAATAAGCCACTAAGGGCGGCTAATAAAGCAGCAGTTTTGAATTGATTTCCCATAGTAGTTTTCTCCTGTTAATCTGCATGATTTTGTTTAATTTGTACTAGATAATAGCTTTGGTTTAGCTATGTTTTGATTGTATCGAGTTCAACTATGGTGTACAGTGATGAAAACCTCTCCCACCAGTACGGGTTTCACGCTGTAAATGCTATGTTACAAGATCCTAATTTGCGTCAAGCGTTAGCTGTGAGTTTAGGGGCGATCGCTGGTGCTTTAAGTCGATATTATTTAACATTATGGTTTGCATCCAGATTTGGTACAAGTTTTCCCTATGGTACGTTTTTTATTAATGTTAGCGGTTGTTTAGGAATGGGA
>NZ_BJCE01000192.1:0-10626 GCF_005402885.1 Sphaerospermopsis reniformis | reverse complement strand
TAAAATTGCTATTTCTTGAGCTTTTTGTTGTTGTTCTAGTAAAAAATTTTTCATCTTTGTAAGCTGTATTCACCATAGTAGTATAATTATACCATTTATTCACAACTCAAATAGGATTGCTATATAACCAGACAAATTAATAAATGCACTGATAATTGTTGCTATTCCTCCTATGATTGCTACAATGATTGTAGGTTCTTTCCGAGAAAATCGGGTTTCATTTAAATGGGAATTAAGCTTGGTGGTATGACTTGTATTAGAACTGGAGCTAACTTCGTTCAAATTTAAATTTTGAGGGGCTGGAATTGAATGAGTGTTTGCAGGTAATATTCCTGAATAATCTGTTGATGGGAGTTGGTAAATTTGAATATCAATAATTTGTAAACGTTGCTTTCCTAAAAAAATTATACTATTAATTAGCAATTCAAACTCTTTACCAGAATCAATATTCTGTCCATTAAGATTAGAAATATTTTGAGGATTTAAACTTTTGATAAAAAACTTTTGTTGTTCTTCGTTAAAAGAAATTTTAATATGTTGAGCAGATACACTATTATTATTTATTACCAGATCACATACCTGAGAGTCGCGTCCAATAATTATATCTCCATTATGGTTATTATTTATTACCTGTCCTTTGGAAATTTGCTGATTCTTTAATTTGCCAGATTCTTCCCATTGGAAGGTAATTGCCCATTGTATAATAATTGGGTTCATAATTTTGAATTTGCTTGTAAATTATACTACTTAATCCAATTCCTCTTATGAGGATTTTATTCACAAAAATAATAAGATGTGCCTAATAAATTATTTGTATTATGTGTTACTATCGTGAATATTTTTGGCTGAATTAACAACAATTTAAATAATCAAAAATGTTTAATCAATAACAAAAAATATCTGACGTTTCTAACATTTCTAAGTAGGTGGGAAAAACCCACCCTATAAAACATAACTCAAAACATAAATTAAGCAGTGCGAAAACGGGCTAATTCTTTTCCTGTTTTAGCATCATGGGCGTGAACAGTACACACCAAACATGAATCAAAAGAACGGGCAACATGGCCAACTTCTACAGGATCATTAGGATCAGCAATAGGTGTACCTATTAACGCTTCTTCCACAGGTCCACGTTTACCAGCACCGTCACGGGGTCCAATATTCCAAGTTCCGGGGGCAATAACTTGGTATTGTTTAATCTTACCTTGTTCTATTTCCACCCAGTGACACAAAGCGCCCCTTGCTGCTTCTGTTGCACCCCAACCTTTACCGTCTTTTTCTTGGGGTTTAATATACCAGGGTTCGTTTAATTTGAACTCCTTCAAACAACGTTCCGCTTGCCGATATAATTTGACTAATTCGTGAACTCTCGCTAGTTGTCTGAGGTGAACATTAGCACCGCCCATTTTTTTGAAGACATCTAAAATAAATGGGTCATAATGTTGCCATGACTCTCCATGTTTTCCACCTGCAACTAATTGACGTGCTAAAGGTCCAGCTTCTAATCTTCCTAAGTCTTGGTGTAATACTGCACTTGACCAAGAATATGCACCTTCAAAATCTTTTTGGTTTTTGATAGTTGGGGACGTTTTGCGATCGCTCGGATGCCAATCTTGAGTACCTTCATTATACCAAGAATGGGTTAAATTTTCCCGTGCAAAAGCCTGATCCATCAATCTATGAGTATCTTTACAACCATCGTAAACACCGCTTTTCATAATTACCGCAGCGTTACGTCCTTCAATGGTGGGTTTATTGTATCTATCCTCATGGGGTAAATATCCCCAAGTGACATATTTACCCACACCTACACCATATCTATCTAACCCGATATCTAGACCCATACGCCAGTATAAACCTAAGTCAGATTCTCGGTGTTTGATATCTTCATTTAACCATTTTTGGAAATCCTCATAAGATTGAATTTCCTCATATCTTTCTAAAGAACATCCTAACCAAACTGGTTCTAACCAATTGGTGCGGAAATATTCTAAAATCCCCCAAGCACGGGTAATATCAGTTAAGGTGGGGGCGCACATCACACCACCAGGAACCATATAACTGCTATGGGAACAGGTGATATGCTGAAAATGTTACTAAAGAACTTATTTTTTCAGGTAATTTTGCTCAGTCATAACATTTTATTTTCACTATTTCAGCTTTTATAAATAAGTGAATATTTAGGGAATAAGTCAGTAAAATCAGGGAAATTGCGTAGGCGCAGCCCGCCGCAGGCATCGCCAAAAGTTAATATCGGAAACCTATCCCCCATCTCTACATAAGGATGCAAATACAGACTCCGGGGACTGGTTCGCAGATATGTTTGCAGATTTTGTATAGATTTTGAACCGCAGAACACTACAGACGGTAGGTATAGGGAATGGCGAAAATAAAAGCAACAGAATTACAGTATCAAGCAGTTTTTGAACAGAAGTTAATTGAAGCTAATAGTAATTTAAAAAGAGAGAGAATTAAAGTTAGTATTAAACAAACTGGAAATTCTCTGCAATTACGAGCTACATTACCTTTAAAACCAGGTGATCAAAGTGTAGGTAAACAGAAAAAACAGTATGATTTATCTCTAGGAATACCCGCAAATTTAGAGGGTTTAAAAACTGCAATTGAGGAAAGTTACGAGTTGGGTAAATTAATTGCTCGTCATACTTTCCAGTGGAATGATAAGTATTTAGGAATTAAATCTAGAGAAAAGCAAGAAATCAAAACAATTGGGGAATTATTAGATACCTTTGAAGAGAAATATTATCAAACCCGTCAAAAAACTATCACCAGTGAAAATACTTTTGCTAACTATATATCTGTGATTAAAAGAAATTTTGATTTAACAACTTTAGCTACTAAAGAAAATTTTGAGGAAGTGATTAATTCAGTTAATGGTAATAAAAAAAATGAATTAATTGCGGTGAGTTCGGTTTTGATTAAAACTTTTAATTTAGGATTTCAACTGGATGTTAAACGAGATCATGTCACTCCTGCTTATCGAGAAATACCAGATGATGAAAAAATTATATCTGGTTTTTATCTGTTTGAAAAATTCGCCCTCAACCGCAAAAATACAAATATTACTGATGAAATAGACACTTGGGAAATGTGGCGATGGGTATATGGAATGTTGGCAACTTATGGGTTAAGACCAAGGGAATTATTTGTAGAACCGGATATTAATTGGTGGATGTCTCCCCAAAATCTAGATCATACTTGGAAGGTGAATAAAAATACCAAAACTGGATATAGAGAAGTTATTCCTTTTGTGACTGAATGGGTAGAATTATTTGATTTAAAAAATACCAAACCATTAAATATTTTAGCAAAAAAACTTGAAAAAATTGCTTCTGTACAAAATATTAATTGGATGCGAAGAGATATATCCAGATGGTTTAGAAAAGTGGGAATTGAATTTCAACCTTATGATTTACGCCATGCTTGTGCAATTAGAGCGCATCTTCAGGGAATACCAATTAAAGCAGCAGCAGATAATTTAGGTCATACTGTTGATGAACATACAAAGACTTATCAAAGATGGTTTGGGATTGAAAACCGGAAAAAAGCCTTTGGTGAGGTAATTAGTCAAAGGTCGTTAATTGAGTTGCAGAAGAATGAGATTTTGGCGTTAAGGATGGAGAATGAAAGGTTAAGGTTGGAGGTGGAAAGGTGGAAATTGTTGGGGAATACAAGAATAAAAATGTAGAGGAGTGCAAACAACTTTATCACCACGATTAAGAATTTGGGTATAAATCATGGTGGTTGTGTAGCTTAACTTTGAATTCTCCCTATTTTATTTGTCAGGCAATGCTGTATAATATGGATCAATCAGAGAACAGAGTCATTGGTTCACGGAAGGGGAAAGATGAACTATGCAAAAGGAAAACAAGAAAATATCCTTACTCGATATTGAATTTTGGGTGGATTACTCTATATCTAGATTTATTTTGACTGTTCCCGCACTAACTCTCTGCTTGGTCGTTGCGATTTTATCCATCGGTATCAATGATATTGTTGGTGTAGTGTTTAATCGCTTTCCCGTGTCTACCGCGTCATCGGTACAATCTTTTTTTGCTTTCCTACGATCTAATATACCAATCATTAGAGTCGCTTTAGTTATCCCCTTACTACTGTTCGTAAATCCCAAATTTCGAGAGTTAACACCCACTGAAATTACTATTGCCAGTCTCGTTGCGATCGGAGGCGGGTATTTCCTCGATCTATTGCCAGTCGAGACAGCTAATGGATTAATTCCCTCAGCATTCCTGCTTTTATGGTGCGTAGCTTGGGGGATTATCCAGTACGATTATCAGCAAAAATATAATAAAGAATTAGAAATTCGAGAATATTGGACTAAAAAGCGTATTCAAGAATTGAACAAACAATATGAAGACTTGCAAGCAGCAGAAGATTCAATAGCTAATGATTTAGCGTCTTTACAACACAAATATAATCTAGCAATTATTAAGGAAAAAGAGTTAAGTATTTTATTCATTCCTTCATTTGGCCAACTTATTTCAAGAATAAGGAATAGGAATATTAGTAATGAATTATTATATGTGCCTTCTTTTTTTCCGGCAGAAATAGAAACACAATTAGAAATGGTAGGAAAAATATACGAAGAATCACCAACGGAAATTGAAGAAGAATTACTAAATGAATACAGAAATAGTAGAACAAGTTCATCATATAGATATAGTGAGTATAGAACAAGTTCATTATTCTCCTTGGAAGAAAAAGAATTTAAAGAAGAAATTAAAAGACAATTAGAAAGAATAAAAAAAATCAACAGTAGCTCACAAAGTGAAATTGAAAAAATCTTACGAGAACAATATGAAAACTTGAGTTTTTCTCATATTCTTGATTTTTTAAATGAAGAATCTTCAAAGCTTGATATTAATTCTCCTTATATCAAAGTTTTGCATTTCAAGAAAAAGTTACCAGAAAAATTGCGAATAAAGCTAAGGGATAAAACTCAAATTCAATCATTTCCTGTCGATAAATTGATGGAATTATGGTTTAAAAAGATGAAAAATCAAGAAGATATAGCTTTAAAATATAAACTGAGAATATTTTTGAATTCATCCACCTTTAAGATACCGTTCGACATTAGAAAAATCACCCTGAAATCCTCTAGGGACACACTGCGATTTTTGTTTGTTATTTCACTTCAAGCCTCAATCTTTTATGTTGTGAATTTCTGGATTTCAAGCCGAATCAAAGATTATTATCATTATTTTTTGGTTGGAAGTTTGGTAGTTTATCTTGGCGTGATGGTATTTCATATAATCCATAGATGTTTGGTAGAAACTCCTGTCTTATCGGTCATTGAGAGGATGAGCGATTTTGCTTTCAATGGGCTTAAATGGCTTGATACTCCTTTTGAATATGCCATGTTTGTAAACAATTTGATCGCCGAAAAAGTTATACTTTTTACTGAGAGAAAATATACTGTATCGCTTCGCTCTCGCAACCCACTTGTTTTGATCTCCCTCGCGGTTGCCGATATTTCAATTACAACGATTCTGCTAACTATTCGTATCCTTATTTCAAGCCTGCGGATTGTGCTTAACTTTTTATGCTTTCTATTTTGTCAAGGGAGGATAATACTGACTACTATTGTGATAAGTCTAATTTCGATTATCGTCTTTATTTTTTATAGTATTATGCCATTTTGTGGATTGGTCTGGAATGTTTTCGTCGAGATCAGTATCTCTCTAGAGTCGAATCTAAGACGGCGTTACTTACAATGGGTTTTGTTAATCATTTGGGGTTTGAGTATTAACACGCTGGCCGGACTCACAGCGATTAGAATCTCTGGAACTTATCCCTGGATATCTTCGATCACTTTCGTCACACTTATTGTTTCTTATCTTGTCTTTATGTTTTACGGTACTTTAGCGAACCACCGGACGATTGAGGAGGAATGGAAGGATATCGACGAGCCATTAAGTAAAAGACTAGCATGGTCTGTCCTCTGTTTTGTATTCATCTCTTGGGTATTGATCGGGATTGATCGAATTTTCCAAATCAACTATTTTAATCCGCAACCGGATCTGGTTGTCGGAACGATCATCCTGTTAGCTCTGACAATAATTGTATTTATCGCTGCTCTTGTTTCAGGATCAAAGTGAAGATGTAAGAATTGCGGTGCAGACAATACCTTACTCGAAAAACCCTGCGTTACTATTAGAACTAGAGGCGATCATTTTGAGAGCGACTGAGCCACCATATAATGTTAAAATCCATATCGAGTCCTAACCCATGCAAGTGAAACCTTCAGAGCAAATTTCATCCGATGATGCGGAAATTATTTTAAAACACTTACCAGACTGGATTCAGGATGCCTTGATTTCTCGTGCTAATGAAATTGATTATCCCGTTGAAGCAATAATTGAGATGGCGTTCACGTAGTGTCTCTGAAAGAGAATCGCCAGCTTTCTAGACACAGAGGCATTAAGTTTTGCCGACTGTAAGCCAGGGCGAGGTCAATAAATCTAATAAACATCTTTGCAAAGAGAAATCGCTCCACTTCCTTTTCCTGTGCTTCCTTAACTATTATTAAATGGGATGTTTACGGATAGGGAAGCGATTGCTAATCACGTCGGATAATTTTGATCGTGCATTGCGATCGCTCAAAACAAACATCAAATTCTCGAAAAAAGTTCGTTTGCCCAAGGATTAAGGGTACATGAGAGGCTTCTACCCAGGCAAATGCTAGACGAACGGGTTCAAGATTCCCAATTTGAACTTGCACAAATAACCCCCGTGCTTCAACTTTTGCAAGATTTCCAGCCAATGGCAAACGGACAGTTTGATTATCCCAAATTGCACCTAATTTTAACCCAATATCATAAGGTAAAACATTGACAGTAGACCCAGTATCCAGCAGTGCATTTGCAGAAACAGAAGAGTTTGTATAACTCAGAATGATCGGAATTGTGGGTAATGCTTCATCATCATTAAAGGGAAATTCCACTGTACTAGCCATCAGTAGATGCCTCTTGGTGATCCTGAATCATCTGCATCAGGATATTTGCAGCTTCCGTTGAGTCGTAGGGCGACCAAATTGGATACTCTGAGGCAGAAAAGATCACTTGTAATTCAGCATTTGGGATTTGTTTTGCTAGGAGTTTCAAGAGTGATAATTTATCTGACTGACTCAGATTATTGACTAGAGGAATTAACTCAGCGAGTGACATATTTTAAATTTTTAGATATACAATAATACATTGATTATAAGCGATCTGTGAGGTAAAAATTAGAATTACTCCTCTCTACAAAGCTATAATGTGATTGAAGTCAAAAAACTATAACCTGAAATGTCAACCATTGAACAAATTGAAGCAGCTATTCTGACGCTTCCACCAGAGCAGTTTCAGCGACTCCGGCAATGGATCTTAGACATAGACTACCAGCGTTGGGATGAGCAGCTAGAACAAGACATCGCAGACGGCAAACTGGAGGCTTTAGCAGAAGAAGCGATCGCTCAATTTCCTTTTTTGTGATTCCTTAACTGTGATTAACTGCGATCTCATGAGTAAGCGATCGCCAATTCTGTGGGGTGCGTTAATGAAATGTAATGCACCTGATAAATTCACCATTAAACATCTTTAATAAGTGGGATCAGTCAAATAGCTACCATCTCAATAGCGTTTCAATGCTATAATTGGTAATAATATAGAAAAGTTCTTGAAATGTAAAATCTTATATGACTACTCTCCTAGAAGTTGAATCAGCAATCAAGCAATTGCCAGAGAGTGAAGTTCGTGATCTGGTAAAGTGGCTTCAAGAATATATTGATGAGATGTGGGATCAGCAAATTGAGGCAGATTTATCATCAGGGAAATTAGATCGCCTTATTGCTCAGGCAGAAAAAGATATTGCAGCCAACAACGTGAGGGATCTTGATGAAATCCTTTGCAACGAGTGAGTTTTGGAAAACTTATGCTAATTTGTCACCTGAGATGCAAGAGCAAGCGCGGAAGGCTTATCAGCTTTGGCAGGAAAACTCACTTCATCCCTCTTTGCACTTCAAAAAAGTCGGTAAAAATCTTTGGTCTGCCCGTGTCACTGGTGGATATAGAGCCTTAGCCTTAAAAAAGGGTGACGATTATTATTGGATTTGGATCGGTAATCACGATGAATATGAAAGTCTTTTAAATTAGCCCGTTGTGGTAAGCCAGTTTGCCAATTCTATAGGGTGCGTTAATGAAATGTAACGCACCTTAATTTCTTAATATATTCCACCTAATTACCTTCTGGTTGCACGGAAGAAAGTGTTAAAATTAGACATCTCCAGAAAAGAAATTATGGAACTTATTTATGGGGCAGGGCGAAGCTTATGGGATATCTATATCTCTGATTTTTCCGTTAAATTATCGCCCATAAGCTTCGCCCCTACAATTTATGACAAATTAATACATTCTGTTGTGGAGATGTCTATTGAACCCAATGATGTTTTGTGCCTGAAACCATGCGTGCGATTGAAACCACAGGTATCTTAAATAAACAAGGACAAATTCAGCTAGATCATCCCCTTCCCCAAGACAAAGCCAGTCGGGTGCGTATTATCCTGCTAATGCCAGAGGAGGATGATCTCAACGAACAAACCTGGTTAGATGCAGTCTCAACCAACCCTAGCTTTACTTTCCTCAACGATCCAGAAGAGGACATTTACACCCTCGAAGATGGGCAACCTGTAAACTATAAAAGGTAAGGTTGTTCTAATTCAAGAGAAACTTGATAGACTAATTTTTGTCTCGGATGAAAATTGTTCAATACTAAGTCAATTTCATAGATGGTAGTGCGATCGCTCTACTTCTTTTTTGTACTTCCTTAACTATTACTAAGTGCGATACCTACGGCGAGGGAAGCGATCGCTAGTTGTGGTTTAAGTGCGATTATGAGAGAGCAAGTAAGGATGAATTTTCATCTTCATAAAATAATTTGATTGTACTGAACTCCCGACGCAGTAAATTTTCAACTTGTAAGGTAGAACAGTTTCCCAGTCTAAGCCAGATGACTTTTGGAGGATTCCCAAACACTAAACTCAAATCGTGCATATCAGCATCTTTCGAGACGATCATCAAATCATTATCTTTTGCATAATTCCAAACTATCGGGTCTATTGTTGCTCTCATGCCTACATCCCGAACATGAAGCGAACCTGGAAAAATATCGCTCAAACGAGTGGATAATTTGGGGGATAAGTTTTCATCAAATAGTAATTTCATGCTGATAAAGTCGAAATCATCAGCCGACGTTCACGATCAGCCGCATAAGCAATACAAGCCTTTAAATCTTCTCGCGTTAGATCGGGAAAATCATCAAGAATTTCCGCTTCCGTCATCTCAGAAGCTAGGTATTCAAGCACCTCATAAACTGTAATTCGCAAGCCACGTACACAAGGCTTACCACCGCGTTTATTGGGTTCGATTGTGATATAATCTCTGTAATTCATGATGTGGCGAGTGAATTTCTGCTAACTTATCTAATCTTACTATGTATTTCTGCTAAAAACCCAATAATTTCACTGTTAAACATCTTTGAGAAAAGCGATATCGCTCTACTTCCTTTTTTTGTACTTCCTTAACTATTATTAAATGCGATGTTTACGGATAGGGAAGCGATCGCTACTGATCAAAAATTTTGAATAGTTATGAAAATTGCTATATGTTATTATAATTACAAAAAAATCTTCTACTTAATAAATTTTCTTCTGTTTGAATACGATAAACACTATTACAATTTATAAAGCTACTCAAAAAGGCAAAGGACAAAATCTTGTAGAACACGGATTTCATCCTGATGACTTTCCCTACCATCCTCCAACTGCTGACGGCAAATGCTACTTTGCAGCACCCAATAGTAGGAGTCTAGCAGAGGAATATCATCGGTATTACAAAGATGAGATTTTGGAAGTTACAATAGACTCAGAAATCTATGAACAATATTTCCAAGCCCTGGAAAAACCCTATCAAGGCACAGATAAATTTGAATTACCAGTTCCTCATCATTTGTTTCCTATCCTCAACCAATATCCAAGAGTATTAAAACCAAGGTAGTGCTATGAGCGATCAGTTTTGGCAAAAAATCAAATCTAAATATCGGTTAGGTGAACTGATTCACGGTAGAGTCGAGTATCATGCGCCATTTGGGATTTTTGTTAGTTTAGATGATGAAGTAGTGAAGGGTCTTGTTCAGATTACTGATTTTGTTGATAGTGGAGATATGACTCCAGAAATGTATCCAGATATTGGTTCACCTATTGGGGCTATTGTTGTTGGGTATACTGAAGATGAGCGCCATCAAATTTGGTTGAGTGTTAAGCCCAGTGTGTTACAGAAAGCATTGGTACATCTTAAAATTCCCGCAACAAGCGATCGATCATGAGCAGCATAACGAGCCAAATGTACACCAAACACACTAAGATTCACTGTTATTCTTCAGGCAGCTTTTTGAGAATTTTTAGAGGATGGTTCAGCTAGATTTGGTTCAATAGACCTGTCCGAAATATATAACGGAAAAATGGTAGAACGGTAAATGGAAAATATACCGTGGTTCTACCAAAGATGAAAAATATTACCAATTATATACATATGTACCCAAAACGCGCTAGGGGTA
>NZ_BJCE01000191.1:0-10657 GCF_005402885.1 Sphaerospermopsis reniformis | reverse complement strand
GAAAAAGTGTGCATTTTTTGGGATTTCAAGAGATGGCAAAGAAATTTTCAAATCTTCTCCTGACTCCTGACTCCTGACTCCTGACTCCTATGCCCTCACGGAAAGACTTTCTCAGCAACCCCTAAATTAATTTCTTTCTTCCTTTGCGCGAAACCTGAATCAAGATGTAGTTCATTTACCTGAAAATAGCTGTAAGTTCGGGTGATTATTTATGATTACCGCATCTGTGCAACAACTAGTAAACTCCTTATGGGTGGGTATGGGTTGTCAAAAAGGAATTTCTTCCGAGTTAATTGATATAGCAATTGAGAGAACTTTTCAAACATATCAGCTTGCTTATACCGATCTTGCGGGTATTGCCAGCATTGATATTAAAGCTTCAGAATTGGGTGTAAGAGAATTTTGCCGAATACATAATTTACCTCTCAAAACCTTCACCGCAGAAGTCTTAGCTGGTGTCAGTGTTCCCAACCCTGGGAAAATAATTACAGAAACAGTAGGAACACCGAGTGTAGCAGAAGCAGCAGCTATTTTAGCAGCATCTCATAATACTTCAGCAGTGAGTTTATTAGTTCCCAAGCAAATTTTCCGTTTACCAGGGGAAGTGGGAGCAGTGACTATAGCAGTTGCAGGATGTAGAGTGTAGAGTAAAAATTAACTTTTTTGCTGACTTTGTATTACTGTCACCTGTCACCTGTCACCTGCCTGTCACCTAAATGTCTTCTGCCTTCTTCAATCTACTACTCTCAGTACATAATTAATAATACTGGAAACAATTGCCAGTACAATAGAGCCGAGAAAAGCAGGTATAAAACCCTGAATTTCAAAACCTGAACCGGGAGTGATAGCACTTGCTAACCACAGAGTTAAAGCATTGATGACAAAGGTAAATAAACCAAAAGTAATCAGGGTAATGGGAAATGCTAACAAACTCAAAATTGGGCGAATGATGGCATTTACCAACCCGATGATAATAGCAGCACCCAAGGCCGCTACAAAAGTCTTGATAATGAAACCTGGTACAATTTGAGATGTTACCAATAATGCTAACGCTGTACCCAGCCAAGTTAATAAAAAGTGTTTCATTTCATCCAATTTTGGATTTTAGATTTTAGATTTTGGATTTTGGATTTTGGATTTTAGATTGATTCTACAGTTGATATCCTCAAACTCAATGCAGCTATTGTGAATTTTTAATTTTTTCAACGTTGCTTGGGTAGTCGCCGCACGAAAGCTTCCCAAGTAGCTGCACCAACCACGCCATCTGGTTGTAACCCATAACGAACTTGAGCAGCTTTGACTGCTGCTTCAGTTCCAGCACCAAAGTCTCCATCTATACCACCTTTGAAAAATCCCAAGGTTTGTAGTAGTCTTTGTAATTTGGTTACTTCCGAGCCTGTGTTGCCTAAACGCAAAATAGGCCATCCGGCTGTAGTATATTGAATCTTAGGATTTCGCTGATTGGGCGGAGTCGGCTGAAAGCTGGTGTTAGGCTTATTTTGGGCAGTTGTCGTTGGTTTGGGAGGATTCGGTTTTGGTACAACTGTGGCGTTATTAACCCTAGTGTTTCTATTGGGTTGAGCAGGAACTCTCAAATTATTACTCAAATTATTACTGGTGGTTGTTGGGACAACAGATGGCAAGGTATTGGCAGCAACGGTTGATACATTAGGGAAAAGTCTTTGCCAAGTAAGAGTATCTACAATACCATCTGGATTTAAGCCCGCTGCTTGTTTAAACCGAGAAACAGCCCTAGCTGTACCTTCTTGATAAACGCCATCTACTGCACCTGTATAAAAGCCTAACAGTGTCAGTGCTGCTTGCAGTTCTGAGACTCGTTCACCTTGACTACCTATTTGCAAAGTAGGGCGGTTGATGTTACCTACTGTACTGACTTGGGCAATTTCTACAGGTGCTGCTATTGATACTCTAGCAGAGGAGGCAAACAGTAAAGGTGTAACGGAAAATAAAAGTAAGTAATAAGACTGTTTTTGTCTTGAGTAGTGGTAAATACTCTTTATCAAGTGATATTTCATATCATCTACCTGGGATATTCTTATGCTCATCTTACAGTTTTTGATAGCAGGAGTCAGGAGTCAGTAGGAGAATTAAAGACATTTTTTCATTTCTGTCCGCCCAGAAAAGTGTAAGGTTTTTGACTGATGACTGTTAACTGATAACTGATTTAATTGCTTCTTCTTGACCAACTAAAGACACAAAAGGTTCCTGTAAATAACTATTAGCTGCTGTCATTGCTAACTTAGGACTGACTTTGTTGATGAGTTCAGGAAATTCATGGTCAAATTCTATTCCTAAACCTAGAATTTCATACCAACCGTATATTTGAGCAATTTGTCCGTTAGTTTGTTTACCGAGGGCATACTGTCCCAAGATTTTATTTTTAGCTGTTTGTAGTTCCTCCGCAGATAGTTCTGTATTACACAGTCTTTCTACTTCTTGGCGCAATCCTGCGAGAGCTATACTGGTATTTTCTGGTGCTGTCCCCATATACACTATAAATGAGGCGGGAAACAGGCGTGTAGAGTAAATAGCAGAGACTTCATAGGCTAAACCTCTTTTTTCTCGTAATTCCACAAATAAGCGGCTAGAAAGCCCATTTCCCAGGTATGTAGCTAACAATTTGAGAGCGGGGTATCCAGGGGCGCTGACTGATGGACCCATATAACCCAACATCACAATTGACTGTTGTGTATTTAAAGGTTTGAGACAAGATTTTGGTGTAACAGAAATAGCGGGTAAATCTAGTATATGCCGTGGTTGCTCTGGTGGTTGCCAATCACCAAAAACTTTTGTGACTAATTCTTGTGCTGCTTCTGGTGTAATGCGTCCAGCAATACTAATTACTATGTTATCTGGACGAAAATGAACTTGGTGAAATTCTGCTAAGTCTGAACTATTGATACTACTAAGAGTGGTTTCTGTACCTAAAACCGACCGAGAATAAGGGTGTTCTTGGTACATTGCTTGTCGCATTTGTTCAAAAGCGAGGTTAAAAGGTTGCTCTTTTTGGGAGCGAATGTCTTGCAGTGCTAACCGTTTTTCTAGTTCGATTTGATTTTTGGGAAATGTGGGCGATCGCAATAACAAACCAGACAATGCTAAAATTTCTGCAAAATCAGCAGTTACTGTTTTCAACGACAGCAAAAAATAATCAGTACCTGCATCTATACTTAAACTCGCACCCACAGACTCGACTTTTTCAGCAATTTCTAAGCTAGATAAACCATCACAACCTTTTGTCATCACTGCTGATAACAAATGTGCTAAACCTGCTGTTTCTACTTTTTCATAACAGCTACCAGCACGGACAAAAATTCTCCCCGCAATAATATCCGCTGCTGGGTTTTCTGCTACCAATAAAACAATGCCATTCGGTAATACGGTGCGATAGATAGAAGTCTGAGAATTATTTATATTTTGCATTCTTGCTTTTAACAGGTTAATGATGGAAGGAGGCAGGAGGCAGGAGGCAGAAGGCAGGAGGCAGGAAGCAGGAGGTAGGGGAAGCAGGGGAAGCAGGGGAAGCATGGGAAGATGAATAACCCAATGCCCAATGCCCAATGCCCCATGCCCAGTCACTAATATGGCTTGAGAATAGTAACTGCGTAATTTTGCGGTGAAAGATAATTTTGTGCTAATTTTTGCAGTTCTTGAGTATCAAAGGACTGAATTTGCTGTGGGTAGGTAACGGCTAGTTCAGCTTGGGCTATTGTATTATAGTAACCATAAAGAGATGTTAACTGATTTGGTGTTTCCGTTGCAAAGGCATAATCATTACAAAGTGATATTTGCGTGCGCTTCAGTTCTTGCTCGCTAATACCTGTTGTTTGCAAATGGTGTAAATGCTCCTGAATTAAATTCTCTACTCTATCCAGATATTCTGGTTCTAACCAAGCGGTAATTGTCAATAAACTTGACTCTTGTTGTAGGGAAAAATTACTGCAAATTGCTTGTACCAGTTGTTTATCTTCTCGTAAGTCATGCACTAACCGGGAAGTTCTTCCTTGTGCTAATAATACTGATAGCAAATCTAAACCATTTGCATCTTTGAGTTGTTCTACTCCTGGTGCTACCCAAGCCATAATTAACCGCGCTTGCTCTAGGCGTGGTAATATTAACTCCTGTTTTTGAATGCCTGTAATTATTGGTGGTGCTATTTTCTCAGATACAGGAAAATTTGCGTCATCACTAAATTCTGTAAATGTTCTATTGACAATTTCCCAAGCTCTTTCCTGTTCCACTCCCCCTACAACTACTACTGTCATGTTTTCTGGTTGGTAGTGGGAACGATGAAAACACCGCATCGCTTCTGGTGAATGCTGCATTAAATCATGCTCAGTACCTAATATAGAACGTCCATAAGGGTGGTTTTGATAGACGTTTTTCAGTAGTGCTTCAAATCCTATGGCATCAGGATCATCTGCACAAGCACGAATTTCTTCTAATACTACATCTCGTTCCCGAATAAATTCATCTGCGGAAATTGCTGCATTTAGCAATAGTTCGCCTAATTGGGGTAAGGTGTCTGCTAGGTAAGGGGTAGCTGTAGCTAGGTAGTAATGTGCATAATCATGGCTCGTTGCTGCATTACTTACACCACCCATTTTTTCAATGTTATAATCAAATTCCCCTGGTGCTAAGGTGGCTGTACCTTTAAATATCATGTGTTCCAAAAAGTGCGCCATGCCAAACCACGGTTCTGGTTCTAAGTTTGCTCCCGCACGCACCCAAACATCTGCCACTACTACAGGGGTAGCGGGTATCTCCTGATGAATAAATGTCAAACCGTTGTCTAGGCGCAAAACCGAGGCTGGAAACACTGTGTTAGGTATTTTGTTAAGTATGTAGTTTGTCAATTTTTTGTAGGTTCAATCACTATTTGACCTATTTTGGCCATTTTAACTCTAAATTTTATTTGTTTTTGTATCAAGGTATACAGATTT
Source organism: Sphaerospermopsis reniformis (assembly GCF_005402885.1). Classification (NCBI taxonomy): domain Bacteria; kingdom Bacillati; phylum Cyanobacteriota; class Cyanophyceae; order Nostocales; family Aphanizomenonaceae; genus Sphaerospermopsis; species Sphaerospermopsis reniformis. The sequence continues at coordinate 5,693 of NZ_BJCE01000191.1, read as the reverse complement.
TTTTGCTATTAGCTAAATTGCAGACGGTGATTGGTGATTGGTGATTGGTGATTGGTGATTGGTGATTGGTGATTGGGAACGGGAGTTATTAATTTTGACTTTTGACTTTTGACTTTTGACTTTTGACTTGATACCTCCCCATTTCCCCCGACGTTCTTTAATTTAAATCGCGGTTTTTCATGCGTTCAGGACTACCTGTAGGGATAGCAGCAATTAATTTTTGTGTATATTCTTCTTTTGGTTGACGATAAATACTTTCTGCTGTACCTGATTCAACTATTTTACCTTGATTCATGACTAAAATGCGATCGCTCATAAATTTGACCACACTTAAATCATGGGAAATAAAAATATAAGTCAATTGAAATTCTTGTTGCAGTTCTTTTAACAAGTTCAAAACTTGCGCTTGTACGGAAACATCCAAAGCGGAAACTGATTCATCGCAAATAATAAACTTGGGATTTAAAGCTAAAGAACGAGCAATACAAATGCGTTGACGTTGACCACCAGAAAATTGATGGGGGTAGCGTTTCATATCATCAGCACTTAATCCCACTCTTTCTAAAAGTTCTGCTGCTCTTGCTTTTCTTTGTTGTTTGGTTTCTCCCACAGAATGAATTAATAAAGGTTCCATAATCGCTTCCCCAATTTTCATTCTTGGGTCAAGAGAACTAAAGGGATTTTGAAACACTATTTGCATTTTACGTCTTAATTTCTGTAGCCTTTCTCCTTGGAGATAAGTGATATTTTGCCCATCAAAAATAATTTTACCAGCCATTGGTTGAATCAATCTTAATAAGGTTCTACCTAAAGTAGTTTTACCACAACCTGATTCTCCTACCAATCCCAAAGTTTCTCCTGGATAAACTGCAAAGGAAACGCCATTTACCGCTAAATGATAACGTTTTGTGCCTCCAAAAACTCCCCGAATCGGAAACCCAACTTTCAGATTATCAATTTGTAAAAGTGGTTTTTGTGTGATGAGATTTTCTAATCTTGTGTTAATTTCTTCTTTAGTAACTTCTGGTGGTTGTGCTGGCTCTTTGGCTTGAATTATAACTTGACCGTTGGCATTTTCCTCAACAATCATGTAATCAGAAACAGTCAACAATTTTTGAGGACGACGGTTAAGAGTCGGACGACAAGCGACTAAACCTTTAGTATATGGATGTTGAGGATAAGTAAATATTTGTGAGGCTGAACCATATTCAACAATTTTACCTTTATACATTACTGCAACTTGATCAGCAATTTCAGAAATTAAGCCCAAATCATGACTAATAAAAATCATCCCCATGTCGCGGCTTTGTTGTAATTCTCGCATCAAATCAATAATTGTTGCTTGTACCGTTACATCTAAAGCTGTAGTCGGTTCATCAGCAATTAACAGTGATGGATTACAAGAAATTGCCATTGCAATCATTACCCTTTGTAACTGACCTCCAGAAAGTTCATGAGGGAAACGTTCTAACATTGCTGCTTTATGTTCCTTCACTAATTGCGCTAACTGAAAATCACTGTGTAGAGGTGTTTTTGGGTGAGTTAAATGCCAATTATCAAGATATTGCTGTTGTATTTTCTCATCACTAGGTAAAAGTTTAACTTCTTGTAAACCTGCGATCGCAATTCTTTTGGCTTCAGTTATACTAACTTTTTGATGTCGCATAATTGCTTCTGTTAGCTGAAAACCAATGTTATAAACTGGGTTTAAAGAACTCATGGGTTCTTGGAAAATCATCGCCATATCTCCACCCCGGTAAAGCTGCATTTCTTCAGCAGGTAAAGCTAATAAATCCAGAGGTTTAGCATTTTCCTGGGGACGAAACAAAATCTCTCCCCCACTCACCTTACCGGGATATTGCAACAAACCCATAATTGCCAGTGCTGTCACCGATTTACCACTTCCAGACTCTCCCACTATTCCTAGAGTCTCACCACGACGTAAATTAAAGCTGATATCATCCACAGCTTTAATCTGACTACCATCACCGGAAAATTCAACTTGTAGATTGCGAACCTCTAGAAAAGTCTCTCTCATAAGTCTGGGTTAGTAATTAATGAGGGAATAGGGAACAGAGTATAAAAGACTATTTTATATCAAGTCCGTTGAAATAGTGATCATATCTGTGAGGTTTGGTAATGGGTAATGGGTAATGGGTAATGGGTAATGGGTAATGGGTAATGGGTAATGGGTAATGGGTAATGGGTAATGGGTAATGGGTAATATTATTCCCAATCACCAATCACCAATCACCTATAACTTAGGTAAAATATCTGGAATCAAATTACCGGGAACTTTAGATAAAGCCAAATTTTGACCTTGGATACCTAACTCATTATGAAAAGTGCGAATTATTTTGACTATATGGTTGAAAGTTGTGTGATAACCTTCTGTGTTTTTTACCAATCTGCCCAAAGCTTGTACATGATTATCTAAAGATGCTTCTAAATGCTGAGAAATAATTTTTTTATCACCCTTGAAAGATGGATCTGTAACTAATTGATAATGGGCTAAAGCCAAGTTATTCTGTGTTGCCAAAACATCAAAACTGAAATTAATCTGATTTAGAGAATTAGCCAGTGTGAGAGTTTCTTCATAAGTCTTGATGCACAATTGTAGGAAATTTTGGCGAATGTCCTTAGTTACTTGTGGTAAATTTGCTATATGCCAATAAGCAGTAGCTAGATTATTCTTGGTAGCAGCACAAGCAGCAGGAATATTATTTGGTGTCCGATATTTCAAAGCTTCCCGGTAAAAATCAACTGCTAATTGTAAATTTTCCAATGGTGTTTCATATTGAGATAAATTCCAATAAGCAGTACCGATGTTATTTTGAATCATACCATATTTAATTGGTTCATCTTCAGGTTGATAGTGAGCAAGTGCGAAATTATAAGCTGCGATCGCTTTTTTGAGATGTTCCACAGGATCACTATATTGTCCTAAATGCCAGTATGCAGTCCCCAAGTTATTTTGGCAAGCAGCATATTTTAAAGGATCAATTTCTTCGGTGCGGTAGCGCAGTGCTTCATTGTAAGCTTTAACTGCTTCCTGCCAATTTTCCACCGGGTTAGAAAACCTTGTTAAATCACCATAAGCTGTGGCTAAATTATTTTGTACACGGGCATAAATTTCCGGTTGACTATCAGGTGTAATCAGTTTGATGGCTAACTGATAAAATTCTATTCCCTGCTGGATATAAGTTTTTGCTTCTTCACTACTTCCTGGTGTGCGGTGCAACATCCAATATAGTGTTCCCAAATCATTTAAAGTATCTGGAAGTTGGGGTGAAGTATCATCATAGCTAACAGCTTCCTGATAGGCAATAATAGCTACCATCAAGTTTTCTAAACTTGACTGTCCCTGTTCAATACGTAACCGATATAACGTTCCTAATTTGTGATAAGCTACTGCGAGTTCTTCCCCAGAAGCTTGCTGAATTTTTAATTTTTCAATTTCCCAAAGTAGTTGTTTTGGTTGTAAGTTTTCCTCTACATCTTCAGCAAGATTCGGATTTAGTGATTCTTTGAATAGTGAAATCAATTCACCACTAATATGCAAGAAAGATGAAAGCTCAGGTATAATATCTTCCTTGGTAGATGTTGTCGATGATGGCTGTGATTCATATTCTATACTTACAGAAGTATCTTCAAAAAAATCATCATCTTCAGTAAAATTAAATTCTTCAATAGCCTTGTTAATCTCCTCTTGTGAGGTGATTGATTTATCAACAACTGATTTTTCTAGATTGCCTAAATCAACACTTCGCAAACTAGAGAAATTTTCTGGATAACTGCGATTTTCTAACGTTGGTGTTGGTTCTCCAGTAAATATAAATACACCAGTTCGACATTGCCAAAATTTCGGTGCTGATTGCTGAATAGCATACAACCAAGGACGAGGAACCCAAAACAATAAACTAGATTCTAAAAATGAACTGGTTTCTTGGTTAGCAAAATACTGTTCACTTAATCGAAGATAGTGCAGAAACAAACGCTGTACCGCTACTGATTGTTTCGTCAGCAGTTCCACACCTACAATCTGAAATGCTGGTATTGGTAAAGGACGGCCAGGACTGTCTTTTGATTCCCCAACCACAGGAGGGGGATAATTAGCTAACCATTGATTTATCTGCGCTATGGGATTGGGATCATTTAAATTAAGTCGCAATGTGACTAATCGTGGATAAGCTGGAGTGCTAATTCCCTCTGTCTCTACTGGGTGATATAACACTTGCCCGACCGGATAAGCCAAGGTAGAATGCAACCGAGTAGCTACTTGATTTCTCAAGTGTAAGTCATCACATACGGCAAAAAATATTTGTCGTCGCAAACCTATACTCAGAGCAAATTTTAGGCGTTGATATACTTGCCGATTCAAGGTAAAAATATCTGTAGTTAAAGTTTCATTCACGCTCATAGTGGCTACAACAGCCTAAATACAATATACATAACTGATTGAAAAATCTCCTTAATTCTGATTTCAGGTAAATGTATTTTTTTCAGGATGAATCAAGTTTTCCAGGTTTAATCACAATAGACGTATATATTTATACTTAACTTCTCTTTGATCTTAGCAAAAAATAAAAAAAATCAGGTTACTCCTGAGATGGAAACCTGAAAATCTGAAAACATTAAATTTTATTAAATTATTTTGCTTTTGTTTTTAGTTGACATTGGACACGGTAAAGGCGACAAAAATTAAACCACCTACCAAAAGAGCAGCAGCAATTCCTAAAATAATATAATTGCGCTTTTGTCCATCCGTAGGTGGTTCTGCTTGATAAACCTTGGGTTCTTGGGCAAAATTATTGAGAAGACCGCCTTCTTCGTTGGTATAGGGCATGAAGTTGTTCCTTGTTATCTTCTTTTATTTAATGTGCATTCATTATATAGCAACTAGATTTGATTTGTAATAACTGTAAAATAGGAAATAGATATATCCCCAACTTATGAAAAAAGCTGAAGATATAGATATTAAGCTTTTTAAAGTTCAGTTACTTCTCCAGAGCCAAAAGTTGATACAAAGTTTTACAAATTGCTATAAAAATTAACACAACTATCCCTAAATCTGGATAATTGATTAGCAGCTATTGTGACTCACATTCCCGTTTCGTAATAAAATGCCGATAACGAAACATCGCTTCTAACTGCAATTGAATTAACCAACCACTGACAAATTCCACTCCATCACCACCAGGCATAGAATAAGAAATATTATCAGTTAATCTAGTCTTTCCATCTTCTGCTGTAAACTCATGACGATGCACCCAAGACTCAAAAGGTCCCGATATTTGTACATCAGTAAACAACCGATATTGTTCAAAATCTGTATGACGCGCTAACCAAGTTAAAGGTAAAAGTCCAATAAATAATTTAAACTCAGTTATTGCACCCTCATCAAGTCCCCCTTCTCGACGCAATACCTGTACAGGTTGCCAAGGTGGGGTAAGTAGCTGTAAAATATCTTGTCTTTCATGGAATTTCCAAACTACTTCGACAGGTGCGTTAATAATAGAAGAATGAGTAAAGTACAGCATGAAACGAAAAACCTTCACTTTAACCTTTAATTAGGGTTTGCTGAATAAACCTAAAACCTTGATATATCAAAGGTTAGAGGCTGATAAACACAGAAATTAGTGCAAGGGTTTTGAAGGGTATACCGGAAAAAGTGTGCATTTTTTGGGATTTCA
>NZ_BJCE01000190.1:0-10668 GCF_005402885.1 Sphaerospermopsis reniformis | reverse complement strand
GCCATCTCTTGAAATCCCAAAAAATGCACACTTTTTCCGGTATACCCTTCAAAACCCTTGCACTTTTTTCCTGATTTTCCACCTGAAACCCTTGATTTATCAAGGTTTTAAGTTTATTCAGCAAACCCTAAATAAACCACATTTTGATTTAGGTTTCGCGTCAACAATATAGGCGCGTTCGCGAAGCGTGCTGGAAGCATCAGCATTCGGACAATTAATTATCGGTTTTTACCTAAGACTATCATCCGAATGCTTCGCCCTGACTGTGGTCTAAAGACAATTCATTGACATGAAACTAAAAAAAGTTGGGGATCTTATCCTTTAATTATTTTTGGGAAGCCAGTTAATATCAAGTAATTGTTCGAGAGTATAAGGACAATTTTCTGGAAATGAAATGTTATAACCTGTCTTTTGTCTTACATATTTGAGTGCTTTTTCATAAATTATGGATTGATTTTCCTGTAAATGATTTTTGAAGTTTTTGGTTAAATCTTCATTGATTTGAGTCCTAAAACTCAAAATTTCTGCTTGCCAATGATTAGCATTATAATCATATTCATTATGCCAATATTGCAGTAGCAGTAAATGTCTGATAATTTGTTCAAGGAATCTTTCTAATGTTTTCTTTTCTCGCCGACTCAATTCTTCTAATTCCTCAATTAAATGATCCTTGTCTAATTTTTCCCATTGGTTTTGTTTTAAAAATTTAATCGTTTGTTCTAACCATTGATCATATTCAATCTCATAAAGAGATGCTAAATCATCTGTGATTTTCATTGCTGATCTCTACCTAATTTGCTTCTTATACTTTCAATTATGTATTACCTTCTTCAACAACTGAGGAATTTGAGCAGGATATTCAGCCACAGGAACTTGTGCAGCTTGGAAAGCCGCTAATTTACTTTGAGTCGTGCCAAAATTGGGATCACGTTTCACAACGGTTGCTATATTTCCTGTTTGATGCCAATATTTGTTTGGCGGTGCGTGTCTACCTGCAATATAAGCAATGACTGGTTTATCAATAGCTTCAGCAATGTATCTTGCAGCATTTTCTTCACTTTCTCCCCCTGGTTGGCCGACTACAACTATTGCTTCTGTAGTTTCTTCCTCATCCAGAATTTGCAACCATTGAGAAAAGGAAGAACCGACAATAGCATCACTACCAATACTGACACTAATCGACTGACCTAAACCAGCTTTGGTTAATTCCCAGGCTACCTCATAAGTCAGGGTACTACTACGGCTAACAATTCCCACAGATCCAGGGGTATAAAATTCACTAGGTTGAGTGCCTAAGAGAATTTTACCAGGAACAATAATTCCTGGACTGTTAGGACCTACTAGCAAAATTTCATGACTTTCTGTAGTGCGGAGTAATTTCACCATATCTAAAGGTGGTACACCAGCAGAAATAATAATTATCTGTCTAATATTAGAGGCGATCGCTTCTAAAGCTGCATCCAAAACTTGATAAGGATGGACACAAATAATGGTTGTATCAATTTGTCCAAATTTTGAGATAGCTTCCTCTACTAAGTCAAAAACTGGCAAACTGTAGATTTTCTTTCCACCACATCCAGGATCAACACCAGCTACTAAATTAGTGCCATAAGCCTTCATTTGAGCAATATGAGTTGCTGATATAAATTCACAAAAACCCTGAATTAAAACTTTACTGTCTGGTTTTAAGTTCATAAAATTTAGTTATTGGGAATTGGGAATTGGGAATTGGGAACAGGGAACAGGGAACAGGAAAAGAGAAATTTTTAATTTTTAATTTTTAATTGCTTTGTTACCTGTCACCTGTTACTACTTCTTGTAAGCTGGTAACTTAGCTAGACAGACTGCTTGTTGAACAGCCTCATCTAAATTTTCTACTACTATCAGCGTCTCAGTTTCAGCTTTGAGTTGAGCTAAATATTTCCTAGCTTGATCAAAATCAAAACCAGCAAGACGGACAACCAACCTGGGTAAGTTTTTCGGTTTATATTTACTTCCGTTAGACGTATAAGATTTGAGTTCTTTTGGATCTAGTTGGATAAAATTAGCAATTACTTCTGGCATCTGAGAAACTTGAGGAATAGAACCCAAAAAGTTAATCAGAATCACTTGAATGCTTTTATCAGCAGCCAACATTTTTAAACCACTTTCCAGGCGATCGCAAAATGTCGTCGGTTCAGTATCAGTCAAGAAAGAATGTCGTAAATTTAAAGATACACCTGGTTTACCACCCGCATTAAAAACTGCATCCAAGGTTGTCAACACCGAACCCGTACCATTGCCCAATATACCTATTTTGCCGTGTATTTCTAACCCATCCCAATTACCCAAGATACTGTTGATCTTGCTATTTTTATGACGGCCAATCATTTTTGCCGCCATTTTGGCTATTTCTGGATGTCGGTTAATTGCTCTTTCATTAACTCTAACTTTACCATTGAGTGCCATAACTTGCCCAGAAACACTAACAGCTAGAGGATTTATCTCTACTAAATCTAAGTCCTTCTGCACAAATAACTTATACATTTTTTCTACAATATCACTTACCGACTGCATCAGCGCACCCTGTAAGCCCATTTTCAAAACCAGTCTTCTGGCATAAAATGGCGAAAATTCCTGTTCTACCACCACATATTGCATTTTCTCCCCTGGAGATTCCCAATCAATATCTGGTTCTTTGCAACCTAAAAGCACTGGACGACAGATAGCGGTATCTAAAACCACGGCCAGATAAAATTCATCCTTGGCATCATACTTAGTTTCTGCCAGTAAAACCTCTGGCAATTCTCCCCAAATTGGTAAATTAAAGATATTTTGGGCAGCTGCGATCGCATCAATGGTGGTTTCCACAATTCTGACTCCACCAGCTTTAGCCCGTTCATCTGCGTGTACTTGCGATTTGAGTACAATCGGATAGCTAATTTTTAAACGTTTTAAATCTGTAGGATGGTCAATTCGTTGAGATGGTAAAACAGGAATGCCCATCTTATCAAACCATTCTTTAACTTGGTACTCCAATAAATCCATTGGTACACACCTTGTATTAACAATTTCAAATCTAATTTTTATTGCTGTCTCATCGTTTTCACAGCACTTTATTTATATAATCACGCTTCGGTTTGCTAGAAAATTGATTTGGCAAGAATCAATTTTATCGAATTAAGTATAAGTAATAGTGGTACACTCAATTCTCAAACCCCAACCGCTGCTATTTGGTTGATTAGACCTTTTGATCCTCCTTGGTCAACTTGCCAGTCTAAAAAATTACTTGGATCTTCTTGTATATTTTTTCCTGGATAATTTATACTCGCATTTGTATTGTCTAATTTATGATCTAGTAGTATAAAAAAGCAGAATCCTAAACCATTGCTGCTCACTCGCTTTCTGGTAAAAGATGGAACTTTGTGTTAAAAACTAGTTCTCTGGGACAGGAAACCAAGGTTCAGCCTTGAGCAAAATCAAATACTTATATATTAAAACACCAGTATATGATTGGGTTTTGTCAAACAGTTAGTAAAACCATCTATTCTGAATGTGACAAAGACCAGAACTTTATTTCATCTACTCCAAGATAATAAAAACTATAAAACTATATACAACATTAGCAGTAGACATTATGAAAGATAAATTCCCAAAAGAAGATATCCAGCATTTAACCAGTATTTTACAAGAAAAACTACTGGTAGAACTTCCATCTGTCCCAGTTCTCCAGGTAAGATGCGCTGTCCAGAAAGACGCACTGATGATTTTAACTCAGCACCCTCCAGGTATAGCAGTTGATAGCCAAAAAATCTTTGCCATCCTTGAGGAATCGCTCCAGTGGCAATCTCAATATCATGATCAAAGGGTGCAATTTTATGTCAGGGTTTCAGGAGAAAAACTACCCTATACTAAACATTCAATCACTATCAAGGCTAAGAAAATACAGAAAGAGCAGCAAATTACGTCCCTGGAAACAAGCAATGGCTTTAATAACGGTGCTGCTAAAAACCAGCTAACTTTTCCCCCACTGGAAATTCCTGATCTCTCATCTCCTGTAACCGATGTTCATATATCGGATCATCCATTTAGTTTACTAAAAGATGATCATATCTTGGATCATCCATTGAGTTCTCGAACCGAAGAAAATATTTCTGATTCTACCTTTAGTTCCGATCTTTCATTTGGCTCAGATAATTCATTAAATTCAGATACCATACTAAGATCAGAGGCATTATTTAACTCGGATGCTACATTTAGCTCAAATAGCTCATTGTTCAATGAGAGTGAGAATGAGTTAGCCGAAGAAGAAAAACTTGACCCATTTACAGGGACAGAAAGCCTAGCAAAACGCAAAAGACAGCCGATATCATTACCACTCCCACCTTTACCCATCCTCTTAGGAGGAGTCTTGGGAGTGACTGTCATTTGCGGAGGCGGTGCTTTTTTTCTGAATCGTGCTTGTGTGATTGGTGAATGCAAAGAATTACAAACAGCCGATCAGTTAAAAAGCAACTCTCAGCAATCAATCCGTACAGCTAAATCTACACAAGAACTAATAGCACTACAACAGCAGCTGGATAAAGTTATTTCTGATCTCAAAGTAATTCCCCAATGGTCTCCACGTTATCAGCAAGCGCAGGAACTAGCTGCCAGTTTTTCTAACCAATTAACAAAAATTAACTTAGTAATCAAAGCTTTACAAGCCGCCGCCGCCGCAGAGCAAAAAATTCAAACTCCCGCAACTAGCTTAGATGAACTTCGCAGCAGACAAATTTTATGGAGACAAGCAATTATACCACTGGAAGCTATTAAACCTAGTCATGAACTATATAGTTTGGTGCAGGCAAAATTACCCAAATATCACAGCAATTTAAAAGCGATCAATCAGAAGTTACAGAATGAAGAGTCATGGCAGAAAAAACTTACCACAGCCAAAACTGTAGCTAATTCAGCCAACCAGCGTCAAGCTACTGCTAAATCCGGTAATGATTGGCAAAGAGTACAATTTGCTTGGCAACAAGTAATTAATGATTTGAAAAGTATTCCCGCCACCAGCACAGCAAATGAGGAAGCCAAAAAACTGTTAGCGGAATATCAACCAAAACTCATACTGGCACGCAACCGCGCTACCAGAGAAATAGCAGCAGCCTCCACTTTTCAACAAGCTACCAACTTTGCAAATCAAGCTAAAGTATTCGAGGCGAAAAATCAATGGACACAAGCAATAGCATCTTGGCAACAAGCTATACAGACGGCTAAACAGGTTGCTCAAGATAGTTCCATCTATAATCAAGCACAGTCGCTCATTCAAACCTATTCTACTAGTTTAGGACAGACACTGGAAAAACAGCAACTCTATGGTAACTTGGCACAAAGTCAGGCTGATTTAAGCAAAATCTGCGTCAGTGGCATACGTTTATGCACTTTCACAATTGAAGAACAACCCAAAGGACGTATTATTGTCCGTTTAACCCCGGAGTATGACCGAAGACTGCAAACTCCTACTCCTGATATACAAAATCACTTCCAAACTTTGCAACAGGCTTTAGGAGTCATCAGTGAAAATGCCAACCTCCCCCTATTTCTCTACAATTCCCAGGGAGAAGAAAGGTATATGAGGAATCCGTAATAATTCATAATTGGTGACTGGTGACTGGTGACTGGGGAAGAAAATTTTAGATTTTAGATTTTAGATTTTAGATTTTAGATTGGAATTGACAAAAACAATCCAAAATCCAAAATCCAAAATCCAAAATTGAATTACCAATTACCAATTACCAATTACCCATCCCTAAAAACCCAAATAATTTTGTAAAGCTTGGCGCATTTCGGTTACAGGAATTTCTTCATTTTGTAACCAGATTTTTAATGCTGCTGCACCTTGTTGAACTAGCATTTCTGAACCATCAATGGGAATTGCACCTTGTTTTTCTGCTATTTGTAAAAATTTTGTTGGTTTGGGAATGTAAATTAAATCATAAGCAATTGCACCTGAAGGTAATTTAACCATTTCCTCTGCACTTAAAGGAGATTCATTGACATGAGGATACATCCCGATGGGAGTAGTATTTACTAACAAATTAGCTTGGGGAATTAAGTTTGGTAATTCTTCCCAAGTATGAACTTGAAATTTATCTGCAAAGGGTGAATTTTGCCAACTTTCATTAAATGCTTTTAACTTATATATGTTCCTTCCTACTATATGAATTGCTGAGAAACCTAGTTGAATACAACCAGCAACAACCGCCCTCGCAGCGCCACCATTTCCTAAAATTACTGCGGTTTTCTGACTCCAATCTTGATGATAGGTGGTTTGTAAAGGTGCGATAAACCCTTCTACATCGGTATTTGTTCCTACCCAAATGTCACCTTGACGAGTGACGGTATTAACTGCACCTATAGCTTGAGCAATGGGGTAAATTTCTGATAATAAAGGTATTATTGCCTGTTTATGGGGAATTGTTACACTAAAACCGACAACACCAATAGCTGCAAAACCGGCGATCGCAATTTCTAAATTTTCTGGTGCAATAGGAAAAGGTAAATAAACATAATCTAACCCTAATTTACTCAAAGCTGCATTGTGCATCATTGGTGACAGGGAATGTTCTACAGGATGGCCAATAACTCCCAAAAGTTTAGTTTTTCCAGTGATTTTCTGAAGATAATTATTCTCTTGCTGATTCATAAACATCATGTTTTTTAAAAAACGTATTGCAATTATACTTATTTTTGGTAACTTCCCCAAAAAAATAACCCGGTTGCATTAAACAACCAGGCTAAATGCCAGATATTAAATGAGATTAAATTAATACATCAACCCAAACAACACTTGACACTTCCACTTCATCACCGATGATGAAATAGTCAATACAAAAGTAAGGGTAATTCATGAATTACCCCTACGCAAAAATCAGGTTTTGAGTTCAATCTTGCGTAAGTCAAGTCCTAAAATATGTTGACTCATGTACGGGTTTAGCACTGCTAAACCCCTACTGAATCCTTACCTAAATCTTAATTTTCACCCAAGTTTATTTTCACAACTTTGTTCTTTTCTTCCACCAATTTGGGTAAATTCAGATGCAAAATACCATCTTTATAATCGGCGGTAACTTTGGTATTTTGAATAGGTACAGGTAGAGGAATTACACGCTGAAATTGACCATAATAAAATTCACTTTTGGTTTTAGCTTTATCTTCTTCTTTGTGTTGAAACTTCCGTTCACCGCTAATAGAAACTGCATCTTCTGTAACTTGAATATCTAAGTCTTTAGCTTCCATACCAGGAACTTCTAACTTGAGAATTACTGCATCATCAGTTTCAATTATTTCCGCAGCAGGAATTTTCGGGACATTAGTTAACTCTTTCAAAGTATTAGGTATAAATCCTTCTACTAAAAGATTAACGCGACGTTCTAAGGTGTCGATTTCTTTCCAGGAGTTGTAACGAATAACTGTCATATACTTTTACCTCTATATTGTTGGTTGTTTGTTTGTTTGAGTTGTTTTTATCAACTCTTTGATTATTATCTTAGTGAGGTTCAAAAATAATGTAAATCCGGTTTTTATCACTTATTAAATGATGATTACCGAACCGATATTTTCGATTATAAATATTTTCGGTTTACGCGAATATTTCTGGTTCGGTTTACACGACAAATATCAATTGAAAATTAACCAGATGGGTGGCTTTGATCAAAAATTCACCTCAATACTTTTCCATTAATTGTCAGTTAAGGTTTTAATCCCCCCAACCTCCCATTCAAAGAATGCCTAAAAATCCGTTTGTTTCCCCTTTTTTCAGGGGGATAATGGGGGATATCCAATATTTACAATACGTCAGTCTCGTTAACCGAACCGTATTGCTGTGAGCTTAATTAGTTTATTAATTGTTTAAATAAATAAATAAATAAATAAATAAATAAATTGACTGTTAATTATCATACATGATATATTATACAGGTGCATACAATTTTATTGAATGATTACGAAATAAATCAAAAATTAAAACACATAAATTTATACGTTTTAACACCATGCTACCTATAATTACGGAATTTAGCATTTTGACTTTAGTCATATTTTTTTCTCTTTCCCTGCGATACCTGATTGTATCTTTCTTGTTATATTGGTTGCTGTGGATTCGCAGACCAGAGTCTTGGGAAAATCGTCGTCTTCAAGATATCAATAGACGCAAAAACAAAATCTCCACTGAAATTAAATGGTCAATTTTATCCTGTCTTATTTTTTCACCCTTAGTTGCTTTGACGATGAAAATCATAGAAACTGGACATACCAAAGTTTATTTTGATCCTCTAGGATATGGGTGGTTATATTTACCTTTAAGCCTGTTTATATATTTGTTTTTGCACGACACTTATTTTTATTGGACACATTTCTGGCTACATAACCCTAAAATGTATCGGCGGTTTCATAAGGTCCATCATGAATCTATTAACCCAACACCCTGGACTTCCTTTTGCTTTGATCCATTTGAGAGCATAATTCAAGCAATTATTATTCCGATTTTGCTTTTGATCATTCCCATTCACATTAGTATGTTAGTTTTGTTATTGATCTTGATGACTTTATTTGGCGTGATTAATCACACAGGTTATGAGGTTTACCCAAGTTCCTGGATGCGCGGTTTTTGGAATCAATATTGGATTACACCTACCCATCACACTTTGCATCATCACAAGTTCAATTGCAATTATGGTCTTTATTTTCGCTTTTGGGATAAGTTGATGAAAACAGATGTGATGAATAATTAGTATTATATAATATAATACGTAAAAGCTGTAGAAATTTTTATTTTATACAGTAAAATGAAAATAAATACATCAAAAAACACTTAACTTTAATTTAGATAATGCAGACAAATATAGCACCCTCTACAAATCCAATTTCCGGAAAATACTGGCAATGGCGAGGACACAATGTATACTATGTACAAGCGGGAGAAAAACAACCCCAGCGCCCCTCTTTGCTTTTAGTACATGGCTTTGGTGCTTCTACTGATCACTGGCGTAAAAATATTACTGGACTTTGTGCAGATTTTCAAGTATTTGCTATTGATCTTTTAGGGTTTGGACGTTCAGCAAAACCGAAATTACAGTATAGTGGGGATTTATGGCGTGAACAACTGCGAGATTTTATTAGTGAAGTCATTGGTGAAAAAACAGTTGTAGCGGGTAACTCTCTTGGTGGTTATGCTTGTTTATGTGTGGGTGCAAAATATCCTGATTTGGTTGCGGGGGTAGTATTACTTAATAGTGCAGGTCCATTTTCGCAAACGGAAGGGGAACAAGTGCAAATGCAACCTGCACAAAATCCCTTACAGAAATTAATTGGTAACACTGTCAAATGGACTTTTAAACAACGTTTATTTCAGGCTTTATTATTTCAATATGTGCGTCAACGTTGGGTAATTCGTCGTACTTTAGAAAAGGTTTATTTAGATAAAACTGCAATTACTAATCAATTAGTTACAGAAATTCAACGTCCAGCTTATGATCCAGGTGCTTTAGATGTTTTTGTGTCTGTTTTTAGCACTCCCCAAGGGGAAAAAGTTGATGTTTTACTCAAGCAATTAACTTGTCCTTTATTATTGTTATGGGGTGAAGCTGATCCTTGGATGAAAGCGCGGGAACGTTCCCAAAAGTTCCATGAATATTATCCCCAATTAACAGAATATTTTATCAATGCTGGTCATTGTCCCCATGATGAAGCACCTGATCAAATAAACCCTCTTTTCCGCGATTGGGTTTTATCTATTACTAATTGATAATTGATAATTGACAATTGATAATTGATAATTGATTCATTCAGGGTTTAAAGCTTCCCCTTTTTTATGGGGAAAAAGATAAAAGCTTGCCATTTTTCCATTCAATCCTCTTCCTTCTAGAACACCGATTCATTAATCGTAAGGGCGAAGGATTCGGACAGAATATGAACTGGTTTCAGCGATAGGTTATGACCCGAATGCTTCGCCCCTACAAGGTAAAAACAGATTACCTAGCATTACTGAATCGACGTTCTAGGGAAAGTTAATTGTCAATTGTCCATTGTCAATTGTCAATTGATAAAAACCTAAAAACCTGATCAGGGTTGACCAGGTTCTAGCGAATTGATTAGTTTCAAATTTTTGGGATTAAGTAAGTGATTGAAATTCAATAACTAGGGGTGGACAATCTCACAAGTTTAGCATTTTCCTGTTTTTCCGCTTAGGGATTTGGCGCAACTATAGATAATAGTCGGAATGCCACTTTAAGTTGTAAATCCTAAAACTTGTTTGGGCTTTTGACGGGGGACACTTATGTCATTGCCCGATGGGGTTGGTTGTTCTTGTTCTGTGTCCTTCTGAACTTATGAATATAATCTAGCATTCTTTTTTTCTGATGCAATGACTTGTTTACGAAAGTTGATATTTTGTCTCATTTAGCAACATTGGGAGTAGTTGACAGGTGACAGGTGACTGGTGACTGGTGACTGGTGTCTGGTGTTTGGTGACTGGTCACTACTGACTGGTGCCACCTGACTGGTGGCGGGCGACTCGGGACTCCTGATACACAAACAGAGCCTGGTGTCTGTCTTCTGCTTTTAAGACGACCATCACCACTACCATCCACTCTATATCTTCTGTCCGCACACCGACCAGTAGCCCCTCATCCCACTTTACCATTC
>NZ_BJCE01000189.1:0-10671 GCF_005402885.1 Sphaerospermopsis reniformis | reverse complement strand
ATTACCCACCTTTTTAATTATTAATTAATTAATTAATTAATTAATAATTAAAAATATCAATCAATTATCAATTATCAATTATCAATTATCAATTAATTGGTGTATATCTTTGACGATTATAGATTGCAAAAGCTAAAACTACAAACGTGAATATTCCTGCTAAATATAAAGGATAGCCATAAGTTAACGGCTGAGATTGCTGTACAATCATTCCCGCAATTACAGGACCAATACCATTAGAAATACTTAAATAAGAAGCATTCAATCCTAATGCAGTTCCCTGATCTTCTGGTTTAGCATTGAGAGAAATTAATGTGCTAATCATCGGTTGCACCAGAGAATTGAAGATTGAAAATAATATACCAACTACGACAAAATAATTAATATTAGCCCAAATTGGCATCAAGAAAAATGACAAACTGCGGAAAAACAAACCTAAAAATAATATTTTGACGACATCAAATTTTTCTTTTAGTATAGAAATTCCCCAAGTTTGCATAATCACGCCTAGCGTACCAAAAGTTAAAAATAAAAGAGTCAATGATTGACTATTTTGATTTAGCACTTTAATAAAGTAAGGTTGAAAAGCATAAGTAAACATTGTAAAAGTTGTACCAATCAGAAAGTTAATTAATAGTAAAATGCCCACTCCTGGCATTACTAAACCTTTAATTAAATTTCCTAAACCTAAATCAAAAATGTTTTTAGGTTTTTGAGATTGTTTTTGCAGAGTTTCTGGTAAAAATAAAGCTGTTATTAATAAAGCGATAAACGCCACTGCACCAGAAGCTAAAAACGCAGTCCCTAAAGAAATCTGCTGTGCCAACAAACTGATAGCAGGTCCTAAAACAAACCCTAATCCCATCGCCGCCCCATAAATACCAAAAGCTTGGGCGCGATTTTTTGGACTGGTAATATCAGAAATCACAGCTTGAGCAACAGAAACATTACCACCTGTAATACCATCTAAAAATCTGGCAAAAAATAGCAACCAGGCTACTGTCGCATTGCCAGCTATAAAGTTAGCAATTACAGTACCTGCTAAACTGATAATTAATAAAGGCTTACGTCCAAATCTATCAGATAATTTACCAATTACTGGAGTTGCGAAAAACTGAGATATTGAGTAAATAGAAAATAATAAACTGGTGTGAAAATCACTCAGTTCAAATTGTTTACCATAGAGGTAAATAATAGGAATTAAAATTGTCAAACTGAGGGAATTAACAAAGAGAATTAAAGCAGTGATCCAAAAATGACGATTCATAAATAAGTAAGAATTCAGGAGTCAGGAGTCGTAGGGGCGAAGCATTCGGAAAATAACCTGGAACAAAAATTGATAATTGTTCGCCCGAATGCTTCGCCCTTACAGGAGTCAGGAGTCAGGAGGCAGAAGGCAGAAGGCAGAAGGTAGGAGATAGATATTTTTGCCCAGTCACCAGTCCCCAGTCCCCAGTCCCCAGTCACCTTAAAACCGCCCATCCTCAAGAGACAGGCGGTTATTTAATGTTGCTTATTAAACAGAAAAACGTATCAGGTTGTCATTACAATGAAGAACCGATTCCAGCGTAGGCTCCATAAAAGAAAATACCTACAACAGTAATTACACCCAACCCTGCGATTGTAGCCACAACCCACAGGGGAATTCTCCCACTTCCAGACATGGTTTTCTCCTCCCTTAACAACAAATCAACAGAAAGTTAATAATGATGACGATTCCAGTTAGTTAAAGAAGTAACTGGAGAACAAAATACCGAGAACGAAAATTAATAACAGTCCCAGGTACAAAGAAGTACGGTTTAGTTCAACAGGTTGTTGATTAGGATTAGGCGTTCTTTCCATGATTTGCTCCTAACGTTGAATAAACTGCATTGCTGCGATCGCACCTAAAAAGAAGACAGTAGGTACGCCTAAAGTGTGAACCGCCAGCCATCTGACAGTAAAAATAGGATAAGTAACAGGTTGATTGACGTTATTGCCGGTAGCCATGATCTCAAATTACTTTTGGATAAATGTTTCTACTTGTTTCTTAGCTTCGTAACGGTTGCTAACGATGGGTACTTCTTGACGTACTTGAGTGAAATACTCGTTAGGACGGGGTGTACCAAAAACATCGTAAGCCAGACCGGTGCTGACAAATAACCAACCAGCAATAAATAAAGCTGGGATGGTGATGCTGTGAATTACCCAGTAACGAATACTGGTAACAATGTCCGAAAATGGACGCTCTCCAGTGGTACCTGACATTTAACTACCTTCGCAAAAACTACTATTGAGTCTATTATCCTACAAAGTTTAGAAACAGTTACAAGTTGCAACTTTCTTCTCAGAAAAGGTTATCACCTAAGCGGCCTCAGCTTGATTGGCTGTTTCTGCATTGGTGGGGTTATATTTGAGCAAAACGCCGTGATCACCGATGATAAAACCTTGATCGGGGCTAAAAAATACAATTTTGTACAGATTAGCAGCGACTTCTTCCACATCACGGTCTTTTTCCCAAGTTTGGCCACCGTCGGTACTGCGTAGCAAGTTACCGCTACCACCACCAATCCAAATTTCATCAGGTGTGCGATAGGCTAAATCTAATAAACCCCAGCTAGTTGATAACTCTGGATATTCTACATCTAACCATTCATCTGATTTAGCTGGATCACTAAATTGCACTTGACCACCTCTTGCTAATAACCACAACTGGCCGTTATCAGCAAAACCCATATTTTCTAAACGACGGGAACTATTACGGTTATGGGGTTCCCAAGCTGCCATTCCTGGTTCCCAAACAGAGTAAAAACTACCTTTCGCAGAAACAGCAATATATTTACCATCGGGCGATCGCTCTAAGTTCCGCACCACACCCACAGCAGTTTCTACCTGTGCTTTCCAGTTTAGACCACCATCGGTAGTTTTATAAATCGCGCCCACATCAGTGGCCATTTCGGCTGTACCTTCACCCAGTGCAGTCACCAAAATGGGACTACCGGGTAATTTTTGACTCAAAGGTAAGCTAGACCAAGATTTCCCACCATCACTGGTATGCAGCAACAAAGAAGGTTCACCCACGATCCAACCTTCTTGACCGGCAAAACTTACCGAGTCAAAACGGGATCTTAGCTCATCCACAGCCAGTTCTAAACGTTGCCAAGTTCTACCACCATCTTTAGTTTCCAACAGAGTGGCATTACTGCCTACTAAATAACCATGATTGGGGTCATCAGTAAAAGCAATATCAAACAGTTTTTCCTCGGTTGGTACACTGATAACTTCCCAAGGATTAAAAGTTGTAGAGGGAACTTTGCTACAACCTATACAAGCTAAGACTACTATTAACGCGGCAAATATACCTTGCCACCTTTTGAAAATTGATTGCATCAGTATTTTTTAGTGTTTGTGTGAATCAAGGGAACAGGAGTCAGGAGTTAGGAGTCAGGAGTTAGGAGTTAGGAGTCAGGAGGTAGGAGGCAGGAGTTTTTTATTTTGGATTTTGGATTGTTTTTGTTAACTCCAATCTAAAATCTGGGGTCTAAAATCTAAAATTTTCTTCCCCAGTCACCAGTCACCAGTCACCAATCACCAATCCCCAATCACCAGTCCCCAAAAGGGATATTATTGTAGTCCGTAAAGACTGATAAAAAACAAGAAGCCAAGGGCTAAAGCACCAAATATTAAGATATTCTTTTGCGCTGGTGTCAGTTTATTTACACCCAAGCCATAACCTAAGTTTTCTTTGAAACCAGATGCCGTACCCGCAGGACCGATATTAGCAAAAGCTACCTTCTTGGCAGTGCAAACTGGACACTTCCAATTGATTGGCAGTTCTGCAAACGCTGTTCCCGCTGGGATATCATATTTATCGTCTCCCTTCTGTGGTTCATATACATAACCGCAGGCGCGACACTCATAGCGGTCTAACGCCTGAGTCTCAAGAGCTTCTTCAGCTTGTTCACTCATGGCTAGATTCTCCTAGAGGGGAAATCTTAAAGATACGTTACAAATTATGACATAATTGTTAAACTTTTCTATCAATCCTCAAACTGAATCAAATACTCCACTCTGTCTGTTTCCCAGATTTCAAAATACCTGGAAAGATATAATGTAAAAAGAAGTTACAGCTTGATTTCCACCATAATCAGTAATCAGTAGATATTTATTGTGTTTGTCCTTAGCGGTTACGAATATCTTCTAGGCTTCTTGATCCTTTGCAGCCTAGTTCCAGCCCTGGCGCTATCAGCGTCCAAACTTCTGAGACCTAGTAGCTACAGCCCTGAACGGCGCACCACCTATGAATCCGGTATGGAACCCTTTGGCGGAGCCTGGATTCAGTTCAACATTCGCTACTATATGTTTGCCTTAGTCTTTGTTGTCTTTGACGTGGAGACTGTTTTCCTATACCCTTGGGCGGTAGCCTTCCACCGTTTAGGACTATTGGCATTTATTGAAGCATTGATTTTTATTGCGATTCTCGTAATCGCGTTAGTTTACGCATGGCGTAAAGGAGCATTGGAATGGTCGTAAATTCTAATCTAACCACCCAGGACAAAGAACGAATTATTAACCCCATTGAGCGTCCTACGGTAACTCAAGAACTGTCAGAAAACGTGATTTTAACGACAGTTGATGACCTTTACAACTGGGCGCGGCTTTCTAGTTTGTGGCCTTTGTTGTTTGGTACAGCTTGCTGCTTTATTGAATTTGCGGCTTTAATTGGCTCTCGTTTTGACTTTGACCGTTTTGGTCTAATTCCCCGTTCTAGCCCCCGTCAAGCCGATTTAATCATCACTGCTGGAACAATTACCATGAAGATGGCTCCTCAATTGGTGCGTCTTTATGAACAAATGCCCGAACCCAAGTATGTAATCGCTATGGGTGCTTGTACCATTACAGGGGGTATGTTCAGCGTTGACTCTCCCAGTGCAGTACGCGGAGTTGATAAGCTGATTCCTGTAGATGTGTACTTACCTGGTTGTCCTCCCCGTCCAGAAGCGATTATTGATGCAATTATTAAATTGCGGAAGAAAATTGCTAATGATTCGATGCAAGAACGGGGTCAAATCAAACAAACCCACCGCTATTACAGTACCACCCACAATATGAAGCCAGTTCCCGAAATTTTAACTGGTAAGTATTTACAATCAGAAACTCGCTACAACCCACCCAAGGAATTAACAGAAGCGATTGGTATGCCTGTACCACCTGCGTTGTTGACATCTAAACAGAAGGAGGAAGAAAAGCGTGGCTGATGCAGAATCTCAAGAATCTAAAATAGTTCCTGCGGGTCAGGTTTCCCAGTGGTTAACAGAAAATGGTTTTGACCACGAATCTTTGGCAGCTGATGTCAATGGTGTAGAAATTATTAAGGTTGCACCTGAGTTTTTACTTCCTACCGCTACAGCTTTGTATGCTTATGGGTTTAATTGTCTCCAATTTCAAGGCGGTATTGATTTAGGACCAGGACAAGATTTAGTTAGTGTTTATCACTTGATCAAGGTGAGTGATAATGCTGATAAGCCAGCAGAAGTGCGGATCAAGGTGTTTTTGCCTAGAGAAAATCCCGTTGTTCCTTCAGTGTATTGGATTTGGCGCACTGCTGACTGGCAAGAGCGCGAGTCCTACGATATGTTTGGGATTATCTATGAAGGTCATCCTAATTTGAAGCGGATTTTGATGCCGGAAGATTGGGTAGGTTGGCCTTTACGTAAGGATTACATCTCGCCTGATTTCTATGAGTTGCAAGACGCTTATTAGGTAGTGCTAATCTGTGGTTTACCCCTTTCCAATGGTGGAGAGGGGTATTGTTTTTTTTGGGGTTAGCAAAAATAAAAATCATGAGGTGCTATCAACTGGAGTTTAAGTTAATCAGAGACTTAGCGAAACTATGAATAATATTAGGTAGGGGTTGCTGAATAAAGACAAAAGCTAGATATATTGAAGGTTTGAGGCTAATAAACAAGAAAAAGATGCAAGGATTTTGAAGGGTATACCTGAAAAAGTGTGCATTTTGGGTCTGATAAATCAGGAAATTATAGCCTACATTCCGCACTTCAATAAAATAGGTAGAGTCATGGATAAACTCTATAAATATGGATTAACTAAACTATTCTTAATCATTGCCTTAGAAGTAGTAAAAAAATATGGAATAGACACAAAATATTCCCATTTAGACTCAAGCTCATTACATTTACATGGAAAATATGATAATTGCCTAAATAATCTAGAGAAAGAATTAGGAATAAATCGAGAACATCCAATTATGATTACACAAGGATATTCTCGTGACCATCGCTCTGACCTAAAACAATGTATCTTAGAAGTTGTCTTAAAATTTTTCGGCGAATATAATTCACTACTACACAAGCAAAGTCCACCTGCGTGGACTAACGAAAAATTAAGGATTTGAAACCTGCATAGGCAGGTTTTGTCTGTGTAGATGTGATTTCTAATCGCCCAAGTTAGACTTTTCAAACATCCTCTTAAAGGGTACTTTATCAAGGTGCTTGGGAGTATGACGTTACAAGTGGTGATAGGGTATTTTATGTTCCTGATGAGGAACAATTAAAGGTTGTTGTCTATTATGCGGGGAAACATCCTAAACAAGCTCCTGTACCATAATTTATTGTTCATAAAAAAGCAGGAAATCCATTAATTTATCTTCTATCATCTGCGTTTATCTGTGGTCATCTGCGTTCAATTATTCTTGATATATCAAACATCCTGCAAATCCTGTAATACTGGATATCCTGATTCTGACAAATAATCTCTGATTATTAACACAGATAAACTTAAAAAAATAAAAATTGCAATAAAAATAAAAATAAAATTTTGTAAATCCTCTCATCTTGTCAATACCCATTGATAAATTTGAGAATTGTAAAGAATTTGGACTTTTTGAGAAAATTGCCATTTAATGTAAAACAGATGCCATCATAGCTCAATCAGAGCCAATTGGCGGGCAATTTACCTACCAGATACAACCCAGCCGGTAAATATCCTCTACCGGGGCATCTGGTAGCATGAGAAATTGCCAATTTAATTAAATCAACCTAACAATAAAGGGAAATTTGGTAAAAAGCTGTTAATTAATAACTAGGACTTTTTGCCAAAGATGATTTTAATCCTAGACAAATTGTGATGAATATAACTAATTTCCCGTGGTTGACGACGATTATTCTTTTACCAATAGCCGCGTCACTGCTCATTCCTATCATCCCCGATAAGGAAGGTAAAACCATCCGTTGGTATGCCTTAATTGTCGGTTTGATTGATTTTGCCCTCATCATTGCCGCTTTCTACTTGGGTTATGATTTCTCTAACCCTGACTTACAATTGGTAGAAAGTTATTCTTGGCTACCACAAATAGATTTGAAGTGGTCCGTGGGGGCTGATGGTTTATCCATGCCTCTGATTATTTTGACGGGTTTTATTACCACTTTAGCGGCTTTGGCAGCATGGCCTGTTACCTTCAAACCCAGGCTATTTTACTTTTTACTTTTAGCCATGTACGGTGGCCAAATTGCCGTGTTTGCAGTCCAGGATATGCTGTTATTCTTCCTGGTGTGGGAATTGGAGTTAATTCCGGTTTACCTACTGCTGGCTATTTGGGGTGGTAAAAAACGCCATTATGCAGCGACGAAGTTTATTCTCTACACCGCCGGCGGTTCGCTGTTTATTCTTCTCGGTTCTTTGACGATGGCGTTTTATGGTGATAATGTCACCTTTGATATGCAGTCACTCGCCCTCAAAGACTACGCCCTCAATTTACAACTTTTACTATACGCTGGTTTCTTAATTGCTTACGCTGTTAAGTTACCTATCATCCCTCTGCACACTTGGCTACCAGATGCCCACGGGGAAGCTACCGCACCTGTGCATATGCTATTAGCAGGTATTCTGCTGAAAATGGGCGGTTATGCCTTAATTCGCATGAATGCCCAAATGTTGCCTGATGCCCATGCTTATTTTGCCCCGGTGTTGGTAATTTTGGGGGTAGTCAATATTATCTATGCGGCTTTAACGTCTTTTGCCCAACGTAACCTGAAGCGGAAAATTGCCTACTCTTCAATATCTCACATGGGCTTTGTTACCATTGGGATAGCCTCTTTTACCGATTTAGGTTTAAGTGGTGCAGTTTTACAAATGGTTTCTCACGGGTTAATAGGTGCAAGTTTATTTTTCTTGGTTGGTGCAACTTATGACCGGACACACACCCTGATGTTAGATGAAATGGGTGGTGTTGGTAGACGGATGAAGAAGATTTTTGCGATGTTTACTACTTGTTCAATGGCTTCTTTAGCATTGCCAGGAATGAGTGGTTTTGTAGCAGAATTAATGGTGTTTGTGGGTTTTGCCACTAGCGATGCTTATAACCCTACATTTAAAGTCATCGTTATTTTCTTGATGGCAATTGGTGTGATTTTAACCCCAATTTATTTGCTGTCAATGTTGCGAGAAATTTTCTACGGTCAGGAAAACGAAGAGTTAGTTTCTCACCAAGCTTTAATTGATGCTGAACCTCGTGAAGTGTTTATCATTGCTTGTTTGTTAGTTCCTATTATTGGGATTGGTTTTTATCCCAAACTGCTAACTCAAATGTACGATTCTACTACTGTACAATTGACGGCAAGATTACGGGATTCCGTACCAACTTTAGCTGCTAAGAAAGCGGTGGAACAGGTTTCTTTAAGTGCGCCTGTGATTGGTGAATAGTTCTGAGTTACAATTTATCATTAGGGTGGGTTTAAGACCTGCCCTTTTTTATGTCAATTCTACTATTGAAAATTATTGAAAATACTTAATTTTTTTATCTCACGCAAAGGTGCAAAGACGCAAAGAAGGAAAGGTTAGGGTTTATATAGAAGGACGAACTACTCTAATTAGTTTTCCTGCTAGATTTCCTGCTTGAGAAATAGCTTCATGAAGGCGTTGTGACATTCTGTTTCTATCACTATCATTTGTACAAACAATAATACCTGAATGATTTGGTTGTAAGCGGTGAAGTCGAATAAAATCATAGCGATTTAGTGTTAAAATCGCCCTTTCTTCTTGAATAGCAAAATTTAAAACTTCTTCATCAGGAATACTTTGATTAGCTTTCCCTGCTTCTGGCACTGTTAATACATCATGACCAAAATTGCGTAATAATTCGCTGACTACGCGGGGAAATTGTTCATCTGCATAAAGACGTACCACAATTTACGCTGCCTCATTTTTTTGAATTGCTGTTTCAATTTCTTCAGAATGTGCATTTGCATAAGCCCAAGCATTGACTAAATCAGCAGCAGTTAAATGAGGATAATCATCTAAAAGTTGTGCTTCACTAATACCTAAACGTCGAGATTCTACTAATAACCAAATAGGAATACGCGTGTTAGCAATACACGCTTCACCACCGCAAACTCCAGGGGTTTTGGTAATGGGATATGTAGTTTGATTTAAGGTTTTAGTTAATATTTGTATGGCTTGTGCTTTTTCGGTTGGGGTTAGTGCTAGGAGTTGGGTTTCTAAGTCTTGGTTTGTCATATTTTTTAAGTAATTAATTTATTGCTGTGAAATCATTAGCCTATCCGTTTTAATTCTTCTCGTAATACTCGCCTTAATGTATCTTCTAAAGGTTCACGACGCTGTTGGATATATTCTTTTAAAGCATCGTTAATTAATGTTTGGTAGTTGCCACCACCTGCTTGATGAACTTGATCTCGAAACCATGCGAGTATTTCATCATCTAAACGAATAGTAATTCTGGTTTTTCCGGGTGCTGTTGGTTCTATTGCTCCCCTTTTTCCTTGGCTAAAATCATATTCTGATTCCATAATTTATCTTTACGCTGCTATGCTATCTAATTCTATTGTATGTACATTAGTACATATTATCATTATCAGAAGAGAAATATTCAATTTATGGAAAAATTTTGGCGATTCGCTCTTTTTTTGTTTCACGCAAAATCATATTAACTTAATTTAATAAAGTGTCAAAACTCCTAAATCTGAATTTTCTGCAAAGGCTTGGATATCCTCTAAATGTAATTGCAAAATTTCCTCTATTTGATTTGTTGAACAATTACCACGTCTCACCCAAATTACTTTAGGTGGATATCCACGCAGTATACTTAATTCATTAAAATCTGCATCTCTGGTAACAATTATAAATTTATTTTGTTTTGCAAATTCCCACAGAATTCTATCATCCGCTTGATCTAAACCTAAGAGAAAAACGTGCTGAGAGTTGGGGTAAATAGCAGCGAGTTTATCTACTAACCGGGGTGATAGATTATGATCAAATAATAACTTCATGCTTGCACCATCAACATTTGTCTTTCTCTATCTGCTGCATAGCTAAGACAAGCTAAAATATCTTCTTGTGTTAAATAAGGAAAATCATGCAGTATTTCCTCATAAGTCATGCCAGATGCAAGGTATGATAGAACGTCATATACTGTAATTCTCATCCCCCGAATACAAGGTTTACCTCCTCGTTTTCCTGGTTCAATGGTAATTATATTTTGATACTGCATATTGTTTAAAGGGGTAGGTTTTGTTTTCTATTTTAGCGTTAGAGGTTGTTTGAAAAGTTTTAGATGGTGACTTTATACACTTGCAGATCCCCCCTAACCCCCCTTAATAAGGGGGGAAATAGAATTAAAGTCCCCCTTTTCAAGGGGGATTTAGGGGGATCTAAAAT
>NZ_BJCE01000188.1:0-10718 GCF_005402885.1 Sphaerospermopsis reniformis | reverse complement strand
AATTAGTGCAAGGGTTTTGAAGGGTATACCGGAAAAAGTGTGCATTTTTTGGGATTTCAAGAGATGGCAAAGAAATTTTCAAATCTCCTCCTGACTCCTGACTCCTGACTCCTGACTCCTGACTCCTGACTCCTGACTCCTATGCCCTCACGGAAAGACTTTCTCAGCAACCCCCATGTATTACTGTCGCTGCTAAGGGGCGCATTCCAAAGGTTGCAGCTAGTCCTAATGCGGCTAACTTGGGAATTACTGCTAAACTGATATTCTGTTTAATTACAGTTTTGGTCTCACGGGCGATCGCCATTGCATCCACAAAAAATGATCAAAGGTTGGTGACTGGGGACTGGGGACTGGGGACTGGGGACTGGGGACTGGGGACTGGGTAATCAATTTTATGTTTCCCGATCAACTATCAACTATCAACTATCAACTATCAACTATCAACTATCAACTATTACTTAACTTCTGTGATTTTTAAAGTGTAAGGAAAGTATTTCTCTTTTTCGTAGGAACCAATCCAAATTTTGTAAATACCCTCTAACCATTCTCCCACAATACCAGGATTTTTCCCATCAAAATCATCATTACACCAAATACCACCTGGTCCTTTAATCATTATAGTGGTGTCGGCCTTACTTTCCACTTGCAGTTTTAGGTAGTCAAATTTACTGAGCAGTTTTAAAGTGTGATCTTGGTCCTCATCTACAAACCCAGTACATGAACCTGTAGGAGTTTCAGTTTCTCCATTAACTTTGCTCGCTGGAACTGAACCTCCACTCATTCCCCTGACTGTCAAAGGATCAGGTGAAAATTGACGGTTAATGGTGATATCACCAAAAATAGGCGGAACTTCTTCTGCATTAACAATACTATTCATCACTGTTGTCACACCAAGTGTAACTATCATCAACGATAATCTAATGGCTAGATTAAGGGATTTTTTTGTCATTGTAATTATATTTATATTTAAGTAATTTTAAAGACAAGAATCTTCTATTTTAAGTTCCCGATATTTGCAGTTATCAGGTGAGTGGTGAGTGGTGATTGGTGATTGGTGATTGGGTTATTTACCTCCCCATCACCCCATCACCCCAGTCACCTATTACCTAGCTAGTGCAGAGCTTAAACGGGATTTATCTAAACCAATCTGATTTAACAATAACCATGATTGAATTAGGTCTGGTCCATGTACATCCCCGGTTAAAGCTGCTCGGAGCGATCGCATTACTAAACCTTTTTTGACACCTTGCTCTTTTACCACTTGTTTAATGATGCTTTGGGCGGTATCTGCGGAAAATTCTGGTTGATTTTCCAAAGTTGTCACAATTGCTTGCAGTATAGGTTTCACCCCTTCTTGTTGCAGTTGTTGACTACCTTCTTCACTGAACTCTACCCCATCAGTAAAAAAGACTTTGCTCATGGGAACAGCATCCACTAACCGCGTTAAACTAGCAGCAATTAAACTTACCAACTGCTCTAACCAAGGACGCTCCCTACCACTAGTAAATGTATATCCTGCTTCCTCCCAAAAAGGTATTAGCAAATCTATGAGTTTATCAACTGGCATATTATGGATATATTGACTATTAATCCAATCTAATTTATCCCAGTCAAATTTAGCACCTGCTTTATTTACCCGTTCAAAGGTAAATTCTTTAGCAGCGTCATCTAATGTGAATATTTCCTGCGTAGAATCTGGGGCAGACCATCCCAATAAGGTCATATAATTTACTAAACCTTCCGCAGTAAAACCCATTTTCTGAAAGTCAGAAATTGAAGTTACTCCATCCCGTTTGGAAAGTTTGCGCCCTTCTTGATTCAAAATTAAGGGTGTATGGGCAAATTCTGGAATTTTTGCACCCATAGCTTCATAAAGTAAAATCTGTTTCGCTGTATTGGCAATATGGTCTTCTCCACGAATGACATGAGTAATTTGCATATCAATGTCATCTACCACTACCACAAAATTATATAGAGGTTGACCAATACCTTCAGCAGAAGCGCGAGCAATGACCATATCACCACCCAAGTCACTTCCACGCCAGGACATTTTACCCCGTACTAAGTCATTCCAGACAATTTCCCGATCATCTTCAATTTTAAAGCGAATTACAGATGAACGACCTTCCGCTTCAAAAGCTGCTTGTTGTTCTGGGGTCAAGTTACGATGACGGTTATCATAGCGGGGTGCTTCGTTTCTGGCTTTTTGTGCTTCCCGCAGCGCGTCTAATTCTTCTGATGTGGTATAGCAGCGATAAGCTAAACCTTGATCCAATAATTTCTGTACTGCTGCTTGGTAGAGGTGTAAACGCTGAGATTGGAAAAATGGACCTTCATCCCAGTTTAAGCCTAACCAACGCAGTCCAGTGAGAATATTATCAGTATATTCGGGACGCGATCGCTCTAAATCTGTATCTTCAATGCGTAAAATAAACTTACCACCGTGATGATGGGCAAATAAATAATTAAATACAGCAGTTCTGGCTGTACCAATATGTAAATTACCAGTAGGACTGGGAGCAATACGAACTCTTACAGACACAGTTAATTCTCTCTCTCACAAAGCATTATTAATTTAACAAGTGCTGAGTGGTTGTAAACCACCGATATGGGTTATTTTCCCAGTCTGTTAAAAACAGCATTCCTGAGAGATATTTAAAATTTTCTCCCAGGAATCAGATTTCAGGGTTTTGAAACGGGACTGACGGGGCTCGAACCCGCAACTTCCGCCGTGACAGGGCGGTGCTCTAACCAATTGAACTACAGTCCCTAACAGTTGATTGCGTTTTTCTCAACTATACTATTATTGCTTAATCTTTTTTGGCTGTCAAGTAGTTGGGAGAAAAAATTGAATTTTTTTTTTTCACAGGTGACTGGTGATTGGTGATTGGGTTATTATCCTCCCCTGCTCCCCCTGTCCTGACAAGGGTAGGTTTTTAATATGATCTGTGAAGGCAAGACCAGGAAGACAAGGAAGGAAAGTGGACAAGGAAGATTTTATACGGACAATGGTTTTTTGACGGACTATTTTTGTGACTAAGAGTACAGACTTTGTACTGTTTTCCTCCCTTGTCACCTTGTCCACCAAGTCTTGCCCTGACGACAATGTAAAATACCTACCCCTGTGAGATCCCCCTGTCTCCCCAACCTCCTAACCTGTGGACTGGCTTTTAGCTTCCAGATGTGCCAATATTTGAGTTTGGATTTGCTTGTACTGCTGCTTTAACAATTTTTTGCTGGTATGAGATTTAGAGGATGAAGGTAGTTGCTCATTTTGTTTAACCCAAGCTTTTAACTTTTCTTTCTGTGCTGTGGCAATACTAATGCTAAGAATATTAGCGCAGTGATGGGGGGGTCAAGGGTAAAGAGAATCAAAGAGTAAGAATTATTAGCAGATATTCCATTACATAAAAGCGCAATGTAAACCTAAACAAATTTGCTCGCAGATTACAAAAAACTTTGATAAATCTAAACTTTCATTTTTCAGAATTACTTAATTAGGGGTTGCTGTTCGCGTAGGGTGCCGTAGGCATAAAAGTCTTTCTGTGAGGGAATCATTAGAAGTGGCTCCCGATTCGTTTCTATAGAGAGATTCGTAGCAGACGCAATAACCGATTTAAGGGTGATTCTAGCTTGAGTTTAAAGGCTAGGATCTGGGTGCTTTGGAGTTTGTTAAAATTGTTATCACTGACTAGAATTAAGGAAGTTTGTCCATCAGGTAGTTTTGGACCAAGGGTTAAGCCTTCTATGTTGTCTAAAGCTACATCGAGAGTCTGTAAATCTAAGAGTAGTTTTTTCTCTACAGGTTTGATTTTGTTGATGTCAATGTTTGAAAGGCTGTTAATATCATGAATATCATCGCCATTTTCTAGAGAAACCTGAAACAAAGAAATCGCAAATCCCAAACCTGTAAAAGTTCTTTCTACACTCAGTAAATGTCCTTGATTATCTAAAGAAAGTAAATCTGGTAATCCACTGTCAAACCTGCCTGTAAAATTGAATAGCGGTGTAACTGGTTCTGTGATGTACAGAAATTCTTTTTCCGGTTGGTTGGTGGCTAGGTTATATTGCACAATGCGACAAGGACTACCAAAGCCGGGTTTTGCCGCTGCACCATCCTGAATGAGTGCGTTTTCAGTCGCTGTAAATAATGATTGATTATTTTCTGAGATGGTGAGGCTTTCAAAAGCTAAGTTATTACGTATACCCTGCTGACTTTTTGGATCTGGTAAAAATTTATCCGGTATAGGTAAGCTGGTAATAGCTTGGCCAGAAGATAGAGAAAATTCTTTAATAAAAGGATTTATGGATTTTTGCACATCTCCTTCAGAAGCAATGAATACAGTGGCTTTGTTAGTTACAGCAATACCTTCTGTATCGGTTTCACTAGGAGGAAATTTTTGATTATTTTCATTTAATAAGGTGGTGACAGCTACGGGAATAACTCCATCTTTGGTTAATTTTCCTGTGCTGAGGTCAATTTTTAAGGTATAAAATCGAGCAGGTGCTTTTTGCCCTCTGTCGTCAGAAATGGCATAATAAAGATCATTTTTAGCATCATAAGTAATTCCTGATAATCCTCCTAGTTCGGTTTTTTGGAAAGAGTATCCTGTGGGTAAGGTGGCTGCACCAATAAATTTTATATCTGTTATTTTAACTGTTGCTGAGGCAATATTACTGAAGAATATACTGATAATACTGCTAATGATAATGGTAATCGTCAAGTAAATAATGAATAATGGTTTTCTGAGTTTTTTCATTAGTTGCATGAAGAAGTAATGCCAATTAAAAGTGAAAAATTAAAAATTAACAATTGGATAAGTAGGATGTAGTTTGCAAAATCCAAAATCTAAAATCTAAAATTGGATTACGCTAATTTTCTAGTATATTCGGTTTGGAAAAAATTAACTAGCCAATCTTTAACTTTGCGGGTAGCACGACAGTCATCTTCGTTGTACCGTTGGATCAGTTCCAGAAAACGGCGATCGCCTGTTTCTAACCATTGATCATACCAATAAATACACTTAGCACCACTAGCTTCTTGATCACGCCATTCAAATCCTAACCAACGTGCGATCGCTTTGAGGGCATAACTTTCTATTGGTAAGGCAACACTTTCTGTTAATTGTTCATAAATATCTACAAATCGAGTCAGTAGAGGTTCAATTAAGGAATAAGGTGTACAATAAAGTTTACCTAGTTTTTTTACTGTCTCGACTTCATAATTACAAAAATGGTAAATTGGTGCTTGGGGATATTGGCAAACTAAATCTAAAAATTGCTGCCAAATTAGGTTTTCTTGAGTTGGTGTTTCTGCTAAAAATGAATAAAACTTTTCTGTATTATTTTCTCTATCAACTACTAAAACTCCCAACAGATAATTTAAATTTAAATCTGGTTGGGCTTCAATATCAAAATATAACTCGATGGGGGCGGTAAATGTGAGTTTTTCTGCTGGTAAAGCAAAGGGTAAAATTAAAGGAGTTTTTGCTAATGTTGATTTTGCTTGTACTATTAATTTAGATGCTACTTGAGTATCAAAACCAATGACATTTTCTAAAGTGCTGGGATTCGTGTTAGCGAGTGCTTCTAAAGTAGTAGTAGATAATGCTTGTAGTTGAGTGTAGCGAATTGGTGTCACACCTGGTAACAGTGACAGATGTTGCTGAGATTGGGCGATCGCATAACAATGATTATACCAGTGACAAAGATGGCATTTTTGACGGGCAATAAATACCTCTGGTGCTTCTGGCGACTCTACCACTTGAATATACTCCGCCAAAATATCCAGCATTTGTGGTGTCCATTTATCCAAGTCTACCACATAAGTTGTATCTTTATTCCGCAAGATTAACCAAGCTTCATCTGGTGTTACTTCCTGTAATGCTCCCAAAATTTCTGCGTGAAAAGCAGCTATAACCTGATATTCTTGTTTGGGACGTTTACCTAGTTGAATATCCACGGGAATATAAACCCAGTCTCCAAAACTGGATTTTCCAGGCTGTTTGACAAGTAAATCTGGACGACTCAGTAAAGTATATTCATCTTCATAAGTGGCTAATAATACAGAATTATGTATATACTCCACACCTTGCTGCATCAGTTCTATAGTGGCTGCTGCACCAGCTTCCCAGTTTCCTGGAGGAAAAACAGGTTTGTGATATGACAGGTTATGAATTATACTTTTCTGATGAGCAATTTTATCCTGTTGCACTTTTATCAACAACTCATGGGGAATATCTCGCTGGTTATAGTCACCATGAGTATCTAAAAAAGGCCGTCGCTTACAGCGTTGATATTGGAGTAGGAGTTCAGCATTAATGATCATTCATTTAAGTTAACAACAATTGGGATATTTTGGGAATCAGAAGTCGTAGAGGCGAAGTAGGGGCGAAGTAGGGGCGAAGTAGGGGCGAAGCATTCAGGCGAAAAATTATCAATTTTATGAAAAGGCTATTTTCCGAATGCTGATGCTTCCAGCACGCTTCGCTAACGCCAGTACAGGAGTCAGGAGTTAGGAGAGAAGAATATTATGAATAAATAGGGGGTTAAATAGGGGTTTTTATGCTCAATTTTCGGATTTAACATTTTAAATTTCCCATCCAAAATCTCAAATCTCAAATCTCAAATCCAAAATCCCAAATCTAAAATCTAAAATCCCAAATCCAAAATCCAAAATCTAAACTAAAATTAATATGTTGGATCACCATCGGCAAAAATTTCCAGCTTTAGGGAACAAGATTTATTTTAATTATGGCGGACAAGGACCAATGCCTCAAGGGGCGATGGATGCTATCAGCCAAACTCAAGCGCATATTCAGGAAATAGGACCTTTTGGTGCGGAAGCTTATCGCTGGATATCTCCCCAAATGCAATCTGTAAGGGAGGCGATCGCCTCTACCTTAAATGTACCATCTGACACAATTACTCTCACAGGCAATGTCACCATTGGTTGTAACATCGGAATGTGGGGGATTAATTGGCAAGCTGGTGATCACTTGCTGCTGTCTGATTGTGAACATCCCGGAGTGATTGCCACAGCCCAAGAAATTAGTCGTAGATTCGCTGTAGAAGTTTCCACTTGTCCGCTGATGGCGACTTTAAACGAGGGTGATCCTGTCAGTGTTATTGCTGAAAATCTCCGTCCCAATACTCGCCTGGTAGTTTTAAGTCATGTTTTGTGGAATACTGGTCAAGTTTTGCCTATTGACAAAATTGCAGAAATATGCAGAAAAAATAATTCTCTGTTGTTGGTAGATGCGGCTCAATCAGTGGGGGTTCTACCTTTAAATCTAACAGAATTGGGGGTAGATTTCTATGCTTTTACTGGACATAAATGGTTATGCGGTCCTGCGGGTGTAGGGGGTTTGTATGTACGAACCGAAGCACGGGAAATGATGCAGCCAACATTTATAGGTTTAGATGGAGTCATCACTAATAATCAAGCACAACCAATTAATTGGCAACCAGATGGGCGAAGATATGAAGTGTCTACCTTAGCAACTCCATTATATATTGCTTTAAAAGAAGCGATCGCCATTCATCATCAATGGGGAACAGCAGAGGAAATATATCAGCAAATTTGCAGAAACAGTGAGTATCTTTGGCAAAAGTTGATAGAGTTATCTAATGTCAAATGTTTAAAAAATTCCCCTCCCCAAAGCGGGTTAGTTTCTTTTGTGCTAACTAATAATCAGCGGAGTTTAAAATTAGTGCAGTTTTTAGAATCACAAAAAATCTTAACTCGCACAATTGCCAATCCTAATTGTATTCGGGTAAGTGTTCATTACCTCACCTTAAAATCAGAAATTGACCAATTAATAGCAGTAATTAAAGAATTTTCTCATTTGTAGAAATTTTCACCCCATCACCTCATCTATGAACCGTCCAATTTTATATATAACCATCACTAACCACGGCTTTGGCCATGCTACCCGAACCGCATCAATAGCTGCAACAATTCAAAAATTATGCCCAGAAGTGCTGTTAATTATTGCTACAACTGCACCCCGATGGCTGCTTGAATCCTACATCAAAGGTGATTTTATTCTGCGTCAACGTGCCTTTGATTTAGGTGTAGTTCAAGCTGATAGTTTGACAATGGATAAAGCAGCAACCTTAGACAAGTTAAGAGAAATTAAAAAAAATCAAAATTCGTTAATTGCTTCGGAAGTTAATTTTCTTCGCCAAAATCGTGTTAATCTCATATTAGCAGATATTCCTTTTCTGGCGGCTGGGTTTGGGAAAGCAGCAAACATTCCCTGTTGGATGATTAGTAACTTTAGTTGGGACTTTATTTATCAAGATTGGGGAGGAGAATTTACAGAAATTGCTGATTGGGTCAGTGATTGGTATACTAAAAGCGATCGCTTATTTCGTCTTCCCTTCCATACACCCATGTCTGCTTTTCCTAATATCATAGATGTGGGTTTAACAGGTGGTTCTCCCGGTTTCCCTATTGATGAAATCCGCACCATTTGGGGAATAACTACACCACCAGAAAAAACCATCTTGCTAACATTTGGAGGTTTAGGTTTACAAGCAATTCCTTATAATAATATTGAAAAATTTTCTGATTGGCAATTTATCACCTTTGATGCTTCCGCACCAGATTTACCTAACTTAATTAAAGTGCAAAATCGCCAATATCGTCCTGTTGATTTTATGCCAATTTGTAGCAGAGTAGTTTCTAAACCAGGGTACAGCACTTTTGCAGAAGCTACACTTCTAGGACTTCCTATTATTACCATCCCGCGTCATGACTTTGCGGAAGCTGATTTGCTATTAGCAGGAATTAAAAATTACAACCACCATCAAATTATCACACCAACAGAATTTTTTGATGGAACTTGGGATTTTCTTCATGACTTACCCCAACCGCCAAAACAACCACAAACCATAGCTAAAAATGGTAATGAAACTCTAGCCAAAGCAGTGATAGATTATTTTAAGTCAATTTAACTAAAATTCCTGAAACACTCCCAACCTAAAATCCAAAATCTAAAATCCAAAATCCAAAATTATTATGACACACTATCAAAAATTACTGAGAATTTCCACAACTGGCAAATCCTTTCAGAATATTACATCAAAAGTTGCCGCTATAGTTGGCGAATCTGGAGTGAAAACTGGACTTTGCACCTTATTTTTGCGTCACACTTCAGCCAGTTTAATCATTCAAGAAAACGCTGATCCTGATGTATTAATAGATTTAGCAAATTTTATGGCTAAATTAGTACCAGAAGGTAACTATTATATTCATGATGCCGAAGGTGCTGATGATATGCCAGGACACATCCGCACAGTTTTAACTCATACCTCCGAAAACATCCCCATTAATAATGGTCATCTAGTTTTGGGAACATGGCAAGGTATTTACATTTGGGAACATCGCCAGCATAATCATACCAGAGAGTTGGTAGTTCACATTTGGGGATAATAACTGATAATTATTTTACCCAAAATTAAGAAAATACAAAATGCTCTCAAAAAATATCAAAATATATTCATTGTAAATTTATTTTTATCTATGGAAATAATATGCACCAAAGTCCTGATATGATTGAACCGCAAAGGACGCAAAGGACACAAAGGTAAGAAAGTTGAGCGAGAGTTTTTGGTGTGGCTGTGTGGGATGCTCCCAATTTTTCCTACTCCTGATTCCTACCTGTGTTGGATGTGGTTTCACCATAGCTGAATTTGGGCTAAAATGTTTTAATCATCCTACTTAAATAAAATTACTTAAAATCATAAGTGAAAATATCTAATGAAAATTACTGATTTAATCACCTGGTTTGAAGAATGGGCAAATCCCGCTTGGTGTGAAAACTGGGATAATTGTGGTTGGCAGATTGAACCTGGTGTGTTGGGTGCAAAAGCACGGGTATTAGTGTGTTTAACTCCGACTTTAGCAGTAATGAAAGAAGCGATCGCTCTCAACGCTAATCTGATTTTTGCCCATCATCCCCTGATTTTTAATCCCCCTAAATCTCTCCGCAGTGGGGAAGCACTAGCAGAAATGGTAAGGTTAGCTTTTACTCACAATATCGGTATCTACAGCGCCCATACAAATTTCGACCAGGTAAATGATGGCACTGCGGATGTATTGGCACAAATATTACAACTGCAAGCGGTATCTCCCATAGTTCCCACCCAATCTGGTTTAGGATATGGACGGGTAGGAATGTTAGAACCAGCTTTAACATTGCAAGAATTACTCTCGACAATTCAAACTCAACTTCATCCCCCAAAATTGATTTTTTCCCCCGCAGCGAATTTACAACAGCAAATTTCACGAGTTGCGGTTTTGGGCGGATCGGGCGCAGGTTTTATTTCCGCAGTCGTGAAAACCAACGCCCAAGCCTATCTCACCGCCGATTGTAAATTTCATCAATTTCAAGAAAGTAGAGATCAAGGATTAATTTTAATTGATGCTGGACACTATGCCACTGAACGCCCAGCGTGCGATCGCTTGGTACAAAAATTCCAATCACTAAATTTAAATTGGGTGCAGTTAAGTCAACAGGATGAAGATTTCCGCCAATTTTTACCGTGAGCAAAGATTTTTTAAATTGTAATCTTTGATACTAACTAGGGTTTGCTGAATAAACCTAAAACCTTGATATATCAAAGGTTAGAGGCTGATAAACACAGAAATTAGTGCAAGGGTTTTGAAGGGTATACCGGAAAAAGTGTGCATTTTTTGGGATTTCAAGAGA
>NZ_BJCE01000187.1:0-10801 GCF_005402885.1 Sphaerospermopsis reniformis | reverse complement strand
ACTTTCTACTTCAACGGGAGCATGGGAGCAGTTATCCCTCAGTAGACTTGCACGCCTTAGCCAGACGCGATATTTCTCAAGTTAAGATTTACAAGAAAGACTACCGCTATCATTGCTTGGTTTTCGCATTGGCAATAGTCTTAATTCAATACTTGATATCGCAGGATTATATATCAAGTGGGCGATTTTTTTAACTCACTTATGTCAATGCTTGTCAACATAAGTATAGTTTTGTCTATAAAATAGTCAGCTTAGGACTAGCTCATCGCTGCACTACTCCGGCTATAAAGTGTTTGTGTAGTAGGATCTACCTTCCCTTGAATGGGATTCCAATAATAACATAGCTCTTCAGGAAGACCGAGTTCTTGGGTAGCACGCATCAGCATGGATTGTTGACGGTTCTTAACTTGCTGATGTTGACGTACCATTAACGCGCGGGATTTTTCTTGAATAGACATATTTTTGTCCTCTCTAGTTTTTAGTAATAGATGTTTTAGATGATTAACTGGTATATAAAACCTAGACAAAGCTAGACTTCACTTTCTACTTCAACGGGAGCATGGGAGCAGTTATCCCTCAGTAGACTTGCACGCCTTAGCCAGACGCGATATTTCTCAAGTTGAGATTTACAAGAAAGACTACCGCTATCATTGCTTGGTTTTCGCATTGGCAATAGTCTTAATTCAATACTTGATATCGCAGGATTATATATCAAGTATCAAGTGGGCGATTTTTTTAACTCACTTATGTCAATGCTTGTCAACATAAGTATAGTTCTGTCTATAAAATAGTCAGCTTAGGACTAGCTCTTTTTTTGCCTCACATATTTATAGTACCAAAAATTCTGTAACTTACAATACTGAATCAAGTTTTTGTTACAAAAATTTATAAATGAGGCGATCGCTGTTGCGGAAAATTAATAAAATTAAAGGCTGTAATCATTCCCTAGCAAGATGTTTAAGCCTTTAACTTGATAAATCCCTCTGAACATTTTGATCGGCAGAAAATGAGTATTTATGCTGGGTTCAGTGGGAAAACTGGCAATTGAGAACAGACAATAACAGACAATTTAGGTTCTGTTTAAATTCTGTCTACTTGTTGCCATCAACCTACCTCCATGAGAAAAAAGACTTTATTTTTCACATTTCTTTACATAAAATAATTAAAGTCCACAAAACTTAATGGATTATTTATGTATAAAAACTTGACAAAGCTAACTTATGAGAGTCTGCAACACAGCAAAAACTACTTTAGCTTGGGTCATAAACTCCTAAGTACACAATTAAAAAATGTAGTTTACCCTACAGTAGGACGGGTGAAACCAGCATCTCCAGAGGCGATCGCCAAATTACAAAACAGGTTAAACCTGCTAATAGAAGCAGATTGGCAAGATAGCCAAAAAGGGATATATCCTGAAAGTGTGTTATTTGATAATCAGTGGGCAGACTTTTTTGTTAACTATCCACTGCTTTGGCTAGATTTACCCCAGGTATGGGAACGCATCACACAAGGTAGATATCAAGATTTCTCTTCAACAACAGATCAAGGAGGATACCCTAGTTATTATTTGCAAAACTTCCATCACCAAACCGATGGTTATTTAAGCGAATCCTCTGCCAACTTATATGATTTACAGGTAGAGCTTCTTTTTGGTGGTGCAGCTGATCCGATGAGACGACGTATTTTAGCACCCCTGAAACGTGGACTGCAAAAATTTCAGGGAATTTCTCAAAAACAAATCCGCATTTTAGATGTAGCTTGCGGCACGGGGCGAACTCTGAAGTTGATGAGATCAGCTATGCCTGAAGCATCTTTATTCGGTACAGATTTATCACCAGCTTATCTGCGGAAGGCTAATCAAATCTTATCTGAAAATCCCGGCGAATTGCCTCAGCTTTTGCAAGCAAATGCCGAAGAATTACCTTATCTAGATAATTATTTCCATGCTGTAACATCTGTTTTCCTCTGCCATGAGTTACCAGCAGCAGTGCGTCAAACAGTGATTGAGCAATGCTTTCGAGTCACCAAACCAGGAGGAGTTTTTATTATCTGTGATTCAATTCAAATGAGTGATTCACCAGAATTTGCTGAGATGATGAATGGTTTCTCAAAAATGTTCCATGAACCATACTACAAACATTACACTACTGATGATTTAGTAGAACGGTTAGAGAAAGCCGGTTTTGAGAATATAGAGACACAAATTCACTTTTTGAGCAAATATTTTATTGCTTATAAACCAGCTTAAAGCAAAGCCGAAATACTCATTTTGTTCAGGATAATATTAGGAAAATAACTGCTAATAGTCCATCACACCAATTTGGGATTTGAGATTTTGAATTAATAGTAGAGGCAGAGTCACAAATCGTATTCACTACTCTTAATAGATGTGTGAACCTGCCTCTAAACTAATCGGCTCTTCCATGAATTTCCAACAATACTCAATATTCCAACTGGCTTGGTATCACACCAAATTTGACGGGTTCATCACAGCAAGAACAATCCTATTTTCACCGTGGTTTTCTCCCTTGCCTCTTCAACTTGTAGATACTATAAGGAACACAGAAGCGGTTGAAAAAGGGCAGATGAGTACCTATATGATGCACTAAGTCCGAATCTACGCCAGGTTTACCACAATTACCGGATGTTTTTAGGAAATACTCAACTGTTGATTATTTGTGCATTTGTGTAGTGCTGTAACTGTTTAAGTCTCTGCCAGAGAAGATAAAATCTGGAACGATGACTGAGTTATGTAGTGCTGTAACTGTTTATATCTCTGTCAAAGAAAATAAAATCTGGAACTTTGGATGAGCGATGTAGTGCTTTAACTGTCTATGTCTTTGTTCTATCACTTGTGTCAAGAACGATAAACACCCAGTCATTCCCTAACTTGATTGCTTTGCTGATAACGAATTCTCCTACAAGCAGTCTGAAGCTATGAGGGTTAAACAAAGGAATGGATATTGCTAAAAAATTCCATTGACTCTTTGCGTCCACTACCGCGATGGGGTGCTGGCTGTTCTGGTTGGTTGGGACCGGGTTTAGAATTGTCCGCAAATAGCTTTTCTGAACCAAAATTAGCAATCAGCAAACAGGAAAGGCTAGTGAACTTTGCTTCGTAATTAAAAGCTAAGGAGCCGAATACCAG
This sequence comes from Sphaerospermopsis reniformis, assembly GCF_005402885.1. Lineage (NCBI taxonomy): Bacteria > Bacillati > Cyanobacteriota > Cyanophyceae > Nostocales > Aphanizomenonaceae > Sphaerospermopsis > Sphaerospermopsis reniformis. The sequence goes on along the minus strand of NZ_BJCE01000187.1, from coordinate 7,653 downwards.
ACTCGATACTAAAAGTGAAATTGCAGCACGCATAGTAGATGTCTATTTTAGAACTCTCTACTTCACTGATACTTAGCTTTGATCTAAAGATCCGGACAATTTGAAAAAAAGTATTGTATGTAACTGTAAAAAAATCAATTTGATACTTCGTCGATATATTCGACAAGTAGCCAGTTTCCAGATGAATTTGCTCGACCCCAAACTTTGAGCTTTTGATTTTGGCTCAAGACTTGCAATTGCTCATCTACAGATGATTCCAAAGTTACAATCTGCCAAGTCTTAGGTAATAATTCTGTTGGGTTTGTGATAGTAAATCTGTAATCTTGTTGCCCTAAGCAATTAAAAATTCCTATGAAACAATCAAGATGAGAATTATCAAACTGATCAACTGATAAACAAGGACAATTACCATCAAGAGGATAAGTTTCTGGGTGATTCAAATAATGAATTTGCCAGTTTAACCATTCTGGATGATAGATTGGTAAATTGAACAAGGGAACAATTGCTGTTGGCGATCGCTCATCTGTCAATAAAGCTGTTTGCAGCATCCTTACTGGTAAATTTCTGGGCTGACAATTTAACTCACAACAGAGAGCAGCGGCCATCCCTGCGGCTTGACCAATACCCATAACTACAGGTTGTAGTCTAGTTGCTCCATTAGCAATGTGAGAGACAGAAATATTCTTCTCACACACCAGCAAACCATCCGTAGATTTGGGAACTAAACAACGGTAGGGAATAGTAAAAGGTGTTCCTGTCCAACGTCCACCCCAGCGAATAGACTTAGGTTGTAGTGAGAACTTAACACCCGGATAATGGTGATCATTGGCGTAGTTTCCAATAGCAACCGCATCATCAAACTTAGCTGCAACTCGACCGTCTCCAATGGGCAGAATATCTTGCTCAGAGACAGTAACAAGTCCCTCTAAGCGGCGACTTTCCCGAAAATAGGGATGAAGTGCAAAAGCTGGAGAGAGACTAGGAAAAACTCCTTCGGCTAAACCGTAGCGTCTACCAAGGTGAGTTTGAATATAATGGGCAAAGTTTTGACTATGCCAGAAACATTCTTGATAAAACTCACGTCTTGCTATCTTTGACTCTAGCAAACGGTTGGCTTTTTGGCCGTAGTCATTGCCACAAATCGGCCAATTCATCATAAACCAATTGGCGGGCAATCGTCCATAGTTTAAAAATTTTTCTGGTCCATAATTATCCCAAGCACCTGTAAACAAAGATGGATCATAATTAGGCGCTCTGGTAATTTCTGGGGCGATACATTCCCCAAAATCTTGCATGACTACTATCCATGTCGGTGATTGTACAGAGTATTTTGCAGTCAGATCATTAAAAGTTTCTGGGGCGCTAGGTTCTCCATACTCTGATTTGAGTTCCCATCCCCAACGGTGAGGAAGATCTCCTAAAGCTAATATATCTCCTAATTCTGTACCATCAAGGATGACTTGGGCGTAAACTGTGAAATCTGCAAAGCGGATACCTGCAATACAATCTGCGTTGCGTAAAACTTCTAACGGTACTTTCCCGGAAATCCATTGCAGATTCGGTAATTCTCTCACCCAGTCTGCAAAAATTTCTGCACCTATATGGGGTTGATAACTAAAAAAACTCACCCAACTATTATCTAAACCTCCGGGTTGTCTTTTGCGTAATTCTTTAAGAAATGATCCCCATAAACCAGTTTGAAAAGATTTTAATTCATTACCATCAGGAGCAGATACGCCAGCAGATGTTAACATTCCACCTAACCAGGAAAACTCACTGACAAGAATAGTTTTAGCACCTCTCCGCGCTGCTTGAATAGCGGCCGCAGTTCCACCTGTTCCCCCACCGACTACTAAGACATCAGTTGTATAAATTTCATTCATTATGATTTTAGTGATGATTTTAGTGTCTACGAGATATAGATCCCGGACTTGTTGAAGAAGTCGGGGATCTGAGTATTTGTGATGTAACATTTATTTGACAGGTTTATTTTACAGTAAAATTGCTCTTGTTTTAAAAATTCTAGATTGGCATAAAAATTTACAAAATTACACATCAATATGAATAACATTTTACCCATTGGTGCTATTCTCCGAGAACGTTATCAAATCCTAGAAATTTTATCTACTAAAACCGGATTTGGTATTACCTATAAAGTTAGAGATCGCAATCATCCCAATCAAAGAATTTTAGTTATCAAACAACTGAAAAAACCCACAGCTGAAAAATTGAAAATTGAACATTTACCAATAGCAGAACAACAAGAGAAAATTAATCATGTTTGGGATAAATATTTACGACTTTTTAGAAGAGAAACCCAAGCTTTAGCCAACCTGGGAGAAACATATAATCAAATTCCTACCATGCATGAACAGTTTACAGAATTAGGAGAAGAATTTTATGCACAGGAATATATAGAAGGACATCCTTTAACAGCAGAAATTAAACAAGGAAACAAATTAACAGAAGATAAAGTTAAATCTTTATTGATAGAAATTTTAGAAGTTTTTGAATATATCCAAGAGATCACTAATAACAAAAGTTATGCAGTCATTCATCGAGATATCAAACCAGAAAACATTATTCGCAGAAGTGAAGATCATAAATTAGTAATCATTGATTTTGGTTTAGTGAAAGAAATCACAGTTCCAGGGACAAAAATTGGATCTATTTTAGGAGGAACACAGGGATATATTGCCCCAGAAATTGTATTAGGATTGGTATCTTTTGCTAGTGATATTTATTCTATCGGCATGATTGGAATTTTTGCAATCACTGGAGAAGATCCTTATTTTATACCCACATTAGCCACAAATTGGCAAACCAAAGCAAATGTGAGTGCTGAATTTGCTGATTTTTTAAATAAAATGATTTGTCAAGACTATAAAAAGCGCTTTAAAAATGCACAGGAAGCATTAACAGCATTAACACGAACTAAAACACCACCACCCAACCCCTCCAAACCTCCTATTCCCTGGAAATTAATTAAATTAATAATTCTGGGAATTTCAGGAATGATCCTCATTAGGAGTGTAGTCATAGCTGTCATCTACATATTGCCAAAACCGAATGAACAATTAATAGCTAATGGTACAGAAAAAATAGGTCAATTGATATCCTCTGATCAAAAAGAATTAGTCAGTGGTAAACATTTTGATGTTTACAGATTTAAAAGTGAGAGAAGACAATATTTAACAGTGGAAATAGTCAGTAAAGATTTTCGTCCTATTTTCACAATTAGTAAATTAGAAAATAAGAGTTTTATGAAAGTAGAAGATGTGACAACTCAAGATAATAATTTTACAGCTTCGATTATGGTAGAAAAAGGTGAGTATGAATTAAAAATTAAATCAGAAAATGAGGGATTAGGAGATTATGTAATTAAAGCTTGGGTAACAGATATTAATTAAACTAATTAAACTGTAGGAGTAGCGCCCTCATACCTACCCCTATTATATCCTTATCTCGTTCCCAGCCTGGAGACTAGGAACGAGGTGATTAATTCAATAATTATTTACAAAAAAAAATATACAATAATTTCATGAAAATATACTATAATACCAGTAATGATATCAAGTTCGGGTAATCACTTACTATATAAATCGTTGGTTAATAATTACCTTGTCCCAATTACCTATTACCCATTACCTATTACCAGCCTCAACAAATATGATAAGTATTTAACCGAACATGATATGATTGAGTATACCCAAAATTGCCATTATGAAAAATTATCAGTGGTTGTTATTTATCAGCCTGTTTGGTTTAAACCTTGTATTAACAGCGTGTGAAAAATCAGAAAAAGTGGTTTTCTTCTGTGAAACAGACAATGATGGAGAACACACAACCAAAGTTAAATATCAAGATAAAACAAAAGATTTAATAGTTTGGAAACGCACCGACTTTGTAAAAGCTGGTTTTCCTCCACAACGGAGATGTGAAGAAGTCACACCAAAATTACAAGATGCTTATGATAATGGAACTCTGAAAACTTTAACTTGGGGTTATTCGGAAGCGGAAAATAATCCTAATCAAAGATTTAAGTCTTTGTGTACCACCACAGGAAAAGAATGTCATACTTTGATTTTGACATTATTAGAATCAGATGATGCTGATAATGAATTGAAAAAATTTACTGCGGTGTTAAATGGTGATGCTTCCAGTGCATATCAAAATTCTTCCTGTGCATTACCAAAACAAACAGGTGCTAATTTAACTTGTACTGTGGATATTTTCAAGGTGTTTAATAAATAGGGATAAATAGTATCTTCCATGAGACGGGATACAATTTTTTATCAATTATTCAAACAATTTCCCAGTTTAATATTTGAACTGGTAGACGAGAAACCACCCACAGCAGCAGAATATCAATTTGATTCTATTGAAGTCAAAGAAACAGCATTTAGAATTGATGGAGTATTTTTACCTCCAGATCATGCTAATCCCAAAATAGGATTTTTCGCCGAAGTGCAATTTCAAGATGATCAAGATTTGTATCATCGGTTCTTTACTGAACTAATGATATTTCTCTATCGTCATCAAGTGAGGTATGATAACTGGTATGGTGTGATAATTTTCCCATCCCGGAGTTTAGAACCATCTAATTACCAGATTCATGATGTATTGGTAGATAGTTACAAAGTTAAAAGAATCTATTTGGATGAGTTAGGAGATTTAGAAAACCAACCTTTAGGAATAGGGTTAATGTTGTTAACTACGACTCCTGAAGATAAAGCAATAGAAGCGGCTAAATTTTTACTCAGAAAGACAAAAAATACTGAGGTGGACATTTTTGAGCAAGAAGCGATAATAGATTTAGTCACAAAGATCATTGCTTACAAATTCAAATTCAGTCGAGAGGAAATAGAAGCTATGTTAATACCAACGGAAGAACCTAGAGCAGTTAGAGAATGGAAAGAGCAAGGATTAGAAACAGGAGAGAGAAACCTTGTTATGCGACAATTAAACCGTCGCTTTGGTATAGTTCCTCAAGAGTTATTACCAAAAATTGAAGGGTTAACTAGAGAACAAATAGAAACATTAGCTGAAGATTTGTTAGATTTTTCTGTTGTGTCAGATTTAGAGAATTGGTTGCAACAAAATCAACCTAATCAATAAAAACTGTAGGTTGGGTTAAGCGACAGCGCAACCCAACAAAAATTATTCAATGTAGCCAAAATTACAGATTATCAAATACCAGGAGTACCATCTATGAAATTACCTCAAAACCTCTATAAATTATCCCATCTTTTCCTATTCTTCTTCCTCCTATTCCCCGCTTCTCCGATTATTATCACTGGTTGTAGTTCTTCCCTATTCGCACGCAAACCAGGGACTTTATCAGAATCAGAATTAAAGAATGTCTTAAAAGAAATTACTGTAAAAGTCATAGTAGATGACAGAGAAACCGCATCAGGAACAATTATCAAAAAGCAGAACGGGTTTTATACTGTTCTCACTAATGCTCATGTGATAGAAAATGCTAAATCTGTGAAAGTTGTCACTATTGATAATAAAATTCATGATGTGGAATTTTCAAAGTTAGATAGACAAGAGAATCAAAAAGATGATTTATATGATTTAGCAAGGTTGACTTTTAGCAGTGAAACGACTTATTTAGTTGCTGGTTTAGGGGAAGAGAATATTAAACCAGGGGAAAAGGTATTTGCTGGAGGATATGTAAAAGGTAATTTGCAAACTACCACAGGTACAGCGAAATTATTTTTAAATCAGCCGTTAATTAAAGGACAGCAAATAGCTTATAATAATGATATTCAACAGGGGATGAGTGGAGGAGCAATAATTAATGAAAATGGTTATTTAGTGGGGATAAATAGTAAACTTGCTAACCCGGTTTTACAAACTGATTTTCGCTATTTACAAGGTGAACAACCTGATGAGAAGACTTTAAAGGAATGGGGTAATTATAGTTGGGGTATTGCAGTTAATTTAGTAGATGAAGCTGCACCTGATTTAGCTTTATTTCCTGAGAGGGTGATTAGGAAAATTGGGGGTATTCCGGCTAAGGTTTTAGATATTGCTAAACTGTCTTCGGTGCAGATTAAAAAAGCTGATGGTGGTATTGGTAGCGGGGTAATTATTGCTAAGGATAAGGATATTTATTATGTGTTAACTGCTGCTCATGTGGTGGAAAATAAACAGGAGTATCAAGTTGTTGCACCTGATAAACAAGTATATAAGGTGGATAATCAGACTATTCGCACGAGAAAGGGACTTGATATGGCTGTTTTACAGTTTCGTAGTTCTCAGGTTTATCAAGTTGCTACTTTGGGGGATTATGAGTTAAAGGGACAATTTGTTTTTCTTTATGGTTGGAAGGGAGAAGAATTAAATCATCCTTCTTGGTTTAGTGTTGGAGTTATGTTAAATGCAGATGGTAGAGAGTTTTGGTCCAAACAGAGAGGTTATGAATTAGCATATACGAATGAAGGGTATCCGGGTATGAGTGGAGGGGGAATTTGGGATACAGAAGGGAAATTAGTTGGTATTCATAATTTCGCAGAAACAGAAGTTTTTGGATATAGTTTGGGTTTGTCTGTTGAGAGTTTTTTATTTTATCAAAAAGATGGTTTATGGAAGTTACCTCAACGTCAATTAAATGTTGCTAAAAATGAACCTAATGAACCTAAATCAGCAGATGTAAATCCTCTTGTTTTAGCAACAGTACCGACTGCTTCTGTACCTGATTCTGTGAATGATACTGGAAAACAGTGGCTAACTTATGGTATTCAATTATCGAGAATTGGTGCTACAAATAATGCAATTAAAGCGATGGAAAATGCAGTTAGGAAAGATCCAAACTCTTGGGAAGCTCATTACAATGTTGCTTGGATTGGGTTAATACAAGAAAAAGATGATTTAGCTTTAAATGTTATAAATATTGCAATTAGAAACCAACCTAGTTTTTATCGTTCCTATTTATTAAAAGGAATGATTCTTCAGAAATTAAAAAAATATGAAAATGCTGTAGAAGCACTTAATTTGGCAATTTTAAAAGCAGAAAAAAAGGATAAAGAAAAAGACTTCTTACTCTACCAACTTCGAGGAGAATTGTTTGATGAGTTGAAAAGACATCAAGAAGCGATCGCTGATTATACTCAAGCTATCACCATTAATCCTCAATATGCCCTAGCCTACTACAACCGGGGAGTTGTTAAATCTGATTTAGGAGATAAAAAAGGTGCGATCGCTGATTATACTCAAGCTATCACCATTAATCCTCAATATGTCTCAGCCTACTACAACCGGGGAGTTGTTAAATCTGATTTAGGAGATAAAAAAGGTGCGATCGCTGATTTCACTCAAGCTATCACCATTAATCCTCAATTAGCCCGAGCCTACGTCAATCGGGGAATTGCTAAAGCTCAATTAGGAGATGCAGCAGGTGCGATCGCTGATTTCACTCAAGCTATCATAATTAATCCTCAAGATCCTGATGCCTACAACAACCGGGGATTTGTTAAATCTGATTTAGGAGATAAAGCAGGTGCGATTGCTGATTATACTCAAGCTATCACCATTAATCCTCAAGATCCTGATGCCTACAACAACCGGGGAAATGCTAAATCTGATTTAGGAGATAAAGCAGGTGCGATTGCTGATTATACTCAAGCTATCACCATTAATCCTCAA
>NZ_BJCE01000186.1:0-11035 GCF_005402885.1 Sphaerospermopsis reniformis | reverse complement strand
TTAGAATCTGAATCTATTGAGCAGATTAGGATTTTACCAAATGTAGCGGAAGTGCGTCAACAGCAAATAGTTGAGAATTTAGAAAAATCAGGTGATGAGTTTATTTCTCAGTTTGCTGATATTCAAAGTAATTTTGAACAACAGAAGTTGAGCATTTTAGAGAAGTTAGAACAGTTAGAAAAATTAGAAGCTGAGTTTGTTAAACAACTTGCAGAATTACAGTTAGACGCTCAAACTCGGAAAGAGTCTATTTTACAAGATTTAGCAACTATTCAACCTCAATTTATAGCTGAACCTGAAAATACACAACTAAATATACAAGTACAAGAAACCGCACCCGAAACAATACCCGAAACAATACCAGAAACAATACCAGAACCCACACAAATAGAAGTTTCTGCGGATGACTATATCAAAGAAGCGGAAACGTTGTTTTCAGAAAAACGTTATGAAGATGCTTTAGCAATTTATGAACAAGTCGTTAATATTCAACCTGATAATGCAGAAAATTGGCTAAAGCGCGGTTTAATTCTCAATAGATTAAAACGCTATAAAGATGCGATTTTGTCCTATAATAAAGCTATTAAAATTAACCCTGAATATCATCAAGCTTGGTGTGATATTGGTGTAGCTTGTGGTAATTTAGGTAAACACAAAGAAGCATTCAATTGTTTTGATAAAGCTACTCAGATCAAACCAGATGATAGTGTGGCTTGGTTAAATCGTGGTTTGTCTTTGGTAGAATTAGAACGTTATGAAGATGCGATCGCTTCTTTTGATCAAGCGTTAAAATTTCAACCCAACTCCCCGAAAATTTGGGATAAACGTGGTTACACCTTGGTAAGATTAGGCAAAGATGACGAAGCAATTACTAATTTCGATAAAGCACTAGAAATTAGACCAGACTATGCAAGTGCTTACTATAATAAAGCTGCTTGTTATGCACTACAAAGAGAAGTTGAATTAGCATTAGAGAATTTGCAAAAAGCAATTGAGCTTAAACCCAGCTACAAGGAAGATGCAGCTACAGATATAGATTTTGATGATATTAATAAAAATCAAACCTTTCAAAAATTAATTCAGAGTTAGTCATGAGAAATTAAAAATACCCCTGCATAGTTTCTACACAAATTAGAAGCTATAAAGGGGTAATTTGAAGTCATTAATGCCTCTTGCAAGGAGAGGGGGATGGAGCAGAGAAATTGAACAATAGGTAAGCTGCAATTGTGCAAGGAAAAGCCTTAACAACAACGTAGTTTCCTTTCACGGAAATCCTATCAATACCTCTTGATTGAAGATATAACTTATTTCTCCCATACCTCATCTATCTAGAGAAATAGTATAAATATACTCCAAGAATGATTGACTAAAGGATAAAATATATGATATTCGGCGTTATTTTTGATTGATTTGAATCTTTAAACAGGATATTCTCACTATACGAATAAACGCAGCCAAGGACACTTTTCCATAAATCCTGATGCTTTATTTTCAGCATTTATATCATTAATATGTGTTGGTGTGGGTCGAATAATGCCATCAAATAAATCATCTAAACCGTAAGGTGTGAAAAATCGCCATTCACCTAAGTCATTCATAGATACACCTACAGCAGTTGCAGTGTGTAACCAATCTTTAATTCCATCTTCTGTACTGTAATATATAGTTCTACCTGTCCGCCATCTACCAAAACTAGCTTGATTTTTAATATCAAATTCATACTGAGGAAATTGTGTAGTGAGAATTGATTTTACTTGTTGTTCCTGTTCTCGTGTTCCCTGTAAATCAAAAAAAGCAATATCAAAATCTTTGATGAATAATTGACATTTTTCACCAAATAGGTTGGACCATACGGTATTGCGTACTGCCCCTCCTGCTAACCACCAGTTGGGTAAGTTGATTTGAGCGATGTGTGGTAGTACATCTGCAATTACGGAATCTAAGAGAATAGTTTTTAATTTTGTAGAATCACTCATGATTTATTTCACAACTTGAAAATACAGATAAAGTCATTTATTGACAAGTATCATAACAAGTATGATACAATGCTTTGGATGACTAAAGTCCAGAAATGACGCAGAAAACGCAGAAATAAATAACGCAGAGTTTTATCAATTGAAAATTGACAATTGTTCCATTCAAGGCTTCCGCCGTGAGCGTCAGCCGATAGCGTAGCGTGGCGTTAGCCATACGGTTTAAAACCTCCCCTTTCAAGGGGAAAAATCAAAAATCCGCTTTTTCCATCCTCTCCCTTCAAGGGATAGGTAATTGTCAATTATTGAAAACCTACAAAGGCTACGGCTTTTGATAAAATGGTGAATAGACTAAAAATACATGATATTAATTAAGCGTAATTTCCCATGACCACTTCTTCCCGTCGTTATCACATTACTACTTTCGGCTGCCAAATGAATAAGGCCGATTCAGAGCGCATGGCTGGCATTCTGGAAGATATGGGCTTTGAATGGTCAGAAGATCCTAATAATGCTAATGTGATTCTTTATAATACTTGCACGATTAGAGATAATGCGGAACAAAAGGTTTATTCTTATTTAGGTAGACAGGCAAAGCGTAAGCATAAAGAACCTGATTTAACTTTGGTGGTTGCTGGTTGTGTGGCACAACAGGAAGGTGAATCTTTACTGCGTCGTGTTCCTGAGTTAGATTTAGTAATGGGACCACAACACGCTAACCGTCTCAAAGATTTGCTAGAGTCGGTTTTTGAGGGTAATCAGGTTGTCGCTACGGAAGAAGTACATATTTTAGAGGATATTACCCAACCAAGGCGAGATAGTAAGGTAACAGCTTGGGTAAATGTGATTTATGGTTGTAATGAGCGTTGTACTTATTGTGTAGTTCCTAATGTGCGGGGTGTGGAACAGTCTCGCACACCAGAAGCTATCCGTGCGGAAATTGAAACTTTAGGAAAACAAGGTTACAAAGAAATTACCCTTTTAGGTCAAAATATTGACGCTTATGGACGGGATTTACCCGGTTCAACTCCCGAAGGTCGTCATTTGCACACTTTGACAGATTTACTTTATTATGTCCATGATGTTCCAGGAATTGAAAGAATTAGATTTGCTACTAGTCATCCCCGGTATTTTACGGAAAGGTTAATTAAAGCCTGTGCGGAATTGCCCAAGGTTTGCGAGCATTTTCACATTCCTTTTCAGTCTGGGGATAATGAAGTGTTGAAAGCAATGTCACGAGGTTATACCCAGGATAAATACCGACGGATTATTGATACAATACGCAAGTATATGCCAGATGCTTCTATTAGTGCGGATGCTATCGTCGGTTTTCCTGGGGAGACTGAAGAACAGTTTGAGAATACTTTGAAATTGGTGGCTGATATTGGTTTTGATCAGTTGAATACTGCTGCATATTCACCCCGTCCGGGTACACCTGCGGCGCTGTGGGATAATCAGTTAAGCGAGGAGGTTAAGAGCGATCGCCTACAAAGATTAAATCATTTAGTGGCGATTAAAGCAGCCGAGCGATCGCAACGTTACTTTGGCAGAGTTGAGGAAGTTCTAGTTGAGGATCAAAACAGCAAAGATCCAACTCAGGTGATGGGAAGAACCGGAGGAAACCGCCTGACTTTCTTTACAGGAGATATCAATGAACTCAAGGGAAAAATAGTCAAGGTGAAAATTACTGAAGTTCGCGCTTTTAGTTTAAGTGGTGAACCTGTAGATGTGCGGGAAGCGGTGATGGTGTGACTGGGGACTGGGGACTGGGGACTGGGGAAAATTTTTATCTCCTGACTCCTGACTCCTGAACTCCTGTCTATTAAACCCATATCAAAATCCTTAACTAAGGAGATCAATAAAATGTCACAAGAAGAGTTGCAAGAAAAAATCTTAAATTCACTCGAAGAATTGAAAGTTGATGTGGCAAAATCAAATGAGAAATTTGAGGTATACAGGCAAGCTACGCAGTCACTGGTTAATCTGGCTTTCGGTTTGATTGCCAGTGCTACGATAATTACGGTCTTTCTTAATCCTGACCTCAACTAACCAGTTTAGCATTTTTGCCGTTTTTTCTTAACCAGAAATGAATACAATGACTGTTAATGCTAGATAATAGGAAAGCCTTAACATTTACTAACAGCCCGGAAAAAAGAACTAAATTACTATGCGAACTCACTATTGCGGCGAACTCCGACAAGAGCATATTGGAGAAACTGTAACATTATACGGTTGGGTGGACCGTCGCCGCGATCATGGGGGTGTGATATTCTTGGATTTACGCGATCGCTCTGGTATTGTGCAAATTGTCAGCGATCCTCAACGCACCCCAGACTCCTACGAACTGGCTAACACCATACGTAATGAATACGTTGTAGAAATTACTGGAAGAGTTACCCAACGCCCCGCAGAATCTTTAAATCCTCGTATTCCTACTGGTGAAATAGAAATTTACGCTGATAAAATTCACATCCTCAACGCTGTGCGTAAACAGCTACCTTTTCAGGTTTCCACCGCAGATACAGAAAATGTGAGGGAAGACTTGCGGTTAAAATATCGTTATTTAGATTTACGACGCGATCGCATGGCGCAAAATATGCAGTTACGTCACCAAGTCGTGAAAGCAATGCGTCGTTATTTAGAAGATAACGAAGGTTTCATAGAAATAGAAACACCCGTACTTACCCGTTCCACCCCCGAAGGTGCGCGTGATTATATTCTTCCCAGTCGCGTTAATGAAGGGGAATGGTTCGCTTTACCCCAGTCACCGCAACTATTCAAGCAAATATTGATGGTATCCGGGATGGATAGATACTATCAAATTGCGAGATGTTTCCGTGATGAAGACTTACGTGCAGACAGACAACCGGAGTTTACCCAGTTAGACATGGAAATGAGTTTCATGTCCCAAGAGGAAATAATAGAACTCAACGAAAAATTAGTTTGTCACATCTTCAAAACCGTCAAAAATATTGACTTACCCCGTCCTTTTCCGCGTCTAACTTATAAAGATGCGATGAATAAATACGGAAGTGATAAACCAGATACCCGCTACGGTTTAGAATTAGTTGATGTTTCCGATGTTTTAAAAGATTCCGGTTTTAAAGTCTTTAATGATGCCATTTCTAAAGGTGGAATTGTGAAAATTCTGCCTATTCCTAACGGTAATGATGCCATTTCAAATGTTCGCATTAAACCAGGTGGAGACATTTTCAAAGAAGCAGCAGAAGCAGGAGCTAAAGGTTTAGCTTATATTCGCGTGCGGGAAAATGGAGAAATTGACACCATTGGCGCGATTAAAGATAATTTGACACCGGAACAAAAGCAGGAAATTTTAACTAGAACTGGTGCAAAAGACGGTCATTTATTATTATTTGCTGCTGCTGATACAGGAACAGTAAATAAAACATTGGATCGGTTGCGTCAGTTTGTGGCTAGGGAATTTAATTTAATTCCTGAAGGGAAAAATAACTTTCTGTGGATTACAGATTTCCCGATGTTTGAATGGAATGCAGATGAGAAAAGATTAGAAGCATTACATCACCCATTTACCGCACCCTATCCCGATGATTTGCATGATTTGAAAACCGCCCGCGCTCAAGCTTACGACTTGGTTTTAAATGGTTTTGAAGTGGGTGGTGGCAGTCTGCGAATTTATCAAAGAGAAGTGCAATCTCAGGTGTTTGAAACTATTGGTTTATCTACTGAGGAAGCACAAAATAAATTCGGCTTTTTGTTAGAAGCTTTTGAATATGGTACACCTCCTCACGGTGGTATTGCCTATGGTTTAGATCGCTTGGTAATGTTGTTAGCTGGAGAAGAATCAATTCGTGATGTAATTGCTTTTCCGAAGACGCAACAAGCACGCTGTTTGTTAACAGATGCACCTGCTGGTGTGGATGGTAAACAGTTGAAAGAACTTCATGTTGCTTCCACTGTGAAACCGAAGGTGAAAGAGTAAAGTTTAAGATCCCCGACTTCTGTTAATAAAATTAAGAAGTCGGGGATCTTATGCTAAAATCCCTACTAAAATTTTCATTAATATTTCTAAGTCGGTGGGAACTCGATATAACATTAAGTCTTGAGTTATGATTCTAGTATCACGTTGAAAACTGCCAAATTGCCATATATCCCCTGTAGTGACTGCACCATATAATATTGGTTCATCTGTTGATATCCATTCATTTACTGCAATTAATTCTACTGCAAGTTGAGTAAAACCCCTTGTTAAATCTGCTTGTTTTGCTTCTACCACTAATATTTGATGTTGAGTTTGCAGGTAATAATCTAAGTCACCTCGCAAAAATTGATTTATTTCTATGGGATATTCTATATTAATTGTTGCTTGGGTAATGTGGGCAATTTCTAATAAAATAGGAGCAATTAATACTTCTCTGCGTGCAGCTTCGCTAGTTAAACTGACTCTTTGAATTGCTTCTTCTAATCTTTCTTTTAAGTCATTTAGTCTAGTAATTTGATTGTTAGTGGTTGGGAAATTAATATTACTTTTGATTAAGGTTGATCCTAGTTCTTGTAAAATGTCCGCAGGTGCAAATCTTAAATCAAAGTATTTACGAAATGTGTAGGTTTCAGTAGGTTTGAGAATTTGCGGACGATGGGGGGTATTCATAAGATTGTAAGTTATATTGTAATTGTAGATTTTTATTGTCTATATTATAGATTTTATTTCACGCAGAGGCGCAGAGACGCAGAGAAGAGAGAAAGAGTGTAATAGACCTCTCCGAAAAAGATGTAGGGACAATTCATGAATTGTCCCTACGAATGGGTTTCAGGTTACGCTTATGTAATTTTCGGAGATGTCTATTGAGATATTGAAGGTGCGATTTTTTGGGATGAAGGAGATGGATCGCTGTTTGGTGAGGTGGAGAGATGGGTTAGTGGTAGCTTACCGTAAGTATCGCTAACTACTTCAAAATATTTAACTCCAAAAAATGTCATTTAATAATGTGTCAATATCACAATCAAACTGCCATAAATCAGGAAACTCATACTGTGGATAATCTTCTCGGATTTCCTTGAGTACATCTTGCCAGATTTCGTCAAAAATTTCAGGCAAATAATTTTTAAGACTAGGTGACTTTGCTAAACGTCGTTTAATTTGTTTACGTTGTTCTCTAATAGTTCTTTCCCAACCATTGTAATCATTTACTAAAGGAACATATAATCGTTTCAAAATATGCGATAATAATACATCCAAACGACTTTCTAATTCATCCCGATAAGATCGCCCCAAATCCTCAATCTCCTCTATCAAATTCTCAACATCCACATTTTCAAAGTCCCTAGCTTTTAATTTAGCTATAGTCTCTTGAGTCCAATGTAAATAATCAGATTCATATAAGGATTTTTTAGCAATTACTTGAGTCATTGATTTGTAGCTCCTGCAATAAATCCATTATTATATTAACATTATTGCTGATCACATAGCTATGGGTAGGGGTTTAGCAATGCTAAACCCCTATAGGATTATTGTAGTGGGATTTTAATATTATTCCCTTTACCGACAAACTTCTACCAAAGTGCTGGTAAAATTAGGATAAGAAATAGCAGCCGCTTCTGCACGGTGAATAGTCGTAGTACCACTAGCATTAAGAGCAGCGATCGCTAGAGAAGAGCGCAAGAGTGTGGTATAAAAATTATAGTAGATTTATTATAAACAACAATGTCTATTCCTGATTTTCAATCTGTTATGCTTCCTTTACTCCAATATGCTGGTGATGGAAAGGAACATTCTTTAAGAGATGCTATTACATTTTTAGCTGATGTTTTTAATTTGAGTGATGAGGAACGAAAGGAATTATTATCTAGTGGACAACAAGCGGTTTTTGATAATAGGGTAGGATGGGCGAGAACTCATTTAAAAAAAGCGGGTTTATTAGAGTCTCCCAAAAGAGGATTTTTCCAAATTACTAACAGGGGAAAAGAAATTTTAAAGCAAAATAACCCTGAAATTAATGTCAAGTTTCTTAATCAATTTCCCGAATTTATAGAATTTAAAACTATTAAAAAAGATAATGATAAATCAGTGTCAGAAATTATGGAAGATTCAGAAATTTTGGAAACTACACCCCAAGAATCCATAGAGTTTGGTTATCAAAAAATTAGAAAAGAATTAGAGTTAGAATTATTGAACCGTGTCAAAAGTTGTTCACCTGATTTTTTTGAAAGATTGGTAGTTGATTTACTGGTAAAAATGGGTTATGGTGGTTCAAGACGTGATGCAGGGAGAGCAATTGGTAAAGCTGGTGATGGGGGAATTGATGGAATAATTAAAGAAGATAAATTAGGTTTAGATATTGTTTACATTCAAGCTAAAAGATGGGATAATACAGTTGTTGGTAGACCGGAAATTCAAAAATTTGTCGGTGCTTTACATGGACAAAGAGCGAGAAAAGGTGTTTTTATCACCACTTCTAAATTTTCTCAAGATGCTAGAGAATATGTATCTATAATAGATAGTAAGATTGTTTTAATAGATGGACAAGAATTAGCTCAATTAATGATTGATAATCATGTCGGTGTATCAACTGTCTCTATTTACGAGATTAAAAAAATAGATTCAGACTATTTTACAGACGAGTAATCAAAAACCTCAATCTTCCTCTTTGCTCCTTTGCGTCTTTGCGTGAGATATATAAAAAACAGGGGAAAATTGAAAATCCCCTGTCACCTTTACCGACAAACTTCCTTTAAAGTGCTGGTAAAATTAGGATAAGAAATAGCCGCAGCTTCAGCACGGTGAATAGTAGTAGTTCCACTAGCATTTAAAGCAGCGATCGCTAAACTCATACCTATGCGATGATCTGTATGGCTGTCTACTTCCGCACCCACCAAAGCAGTACCACCAGTAATTTCCATCCCATCGGGTAATTCTGTCACTTTTGCACCCATTTTATTGAGTTGTTGCGCCATTACGGTAATGCGATCGCTCTCTTTAACTCGCAACTCTGCCGCATCTCTAATAATAGTTGTCCCTTGGGCAAACGTCGCAGCTACCGCTAAAATGGGAATTTCGTCAATTAATCTCGGTATAATCTCCCCAGCAATGGTACAGCTTTTTAACTGACTAGAACGCACCCGCACATCTGCAACCGGTTCTCCTGCAACTTCCCGCTGATTTTCTAGCTGGATATCTGCACCCATCATAGCCAAAGCTTCTAAAATTCCCGTGCGGGTGGGGTTAACACCGACATTTTCCACCACCAACTCAGAACCGGGAACAATAGAACCCGCAACTAGCCAAAAAGCCGCAGAACTAATATCACCAGGAACAATCACTTTTTGCCCGTATAATTTCGCATTTCCCGTCACGGTAACGCTGTTAGTTTCCGGGTCTATACTTAATTCTGCCCCAAAAGCTTTTAACATCCGTTCACTGTGATCCCTTGATAAAGCGGGTTCGGTGACTGTTGTTTTCCCTTCTGTGTTTAAACCTGCAAGTAAAATACAAGACTTGACTTGCGCTGAAGCAATGGGTGAATGATAATGAATCGGTTTGAGTGCTTGTCCTTGAACTGCTAAAGGTGCTAAAGTATTACTGTTACGACCCCAAATTTCAGCGGACATTTGTTGTAAAGGTTTAACAACACGGGACATAGGACGCGATCGCAAAGAGTCATCACCTGTCACCGTAAAAAACCGCCCTGGATGGGAAGCTAACAAACCCAACATTAACCGGATAGTTGTACCAGAGTTACCCGCATTTAACACATCCATTGGTTCTTGGAAATTACCTAAACCAATACCTTTAACCCGCACTAACTGGGTATTTAATTCCGAAATTTCCGCACCCAGCGCCTGGAAACAGTGAGCAGTGCTGCGGGGATCTTCACCTAAAAGCAGTCCTTGAATTTCCGTTTCCCCTTCAGCGATCGCACCTAACATCAAAGCCCGATGGGAAATAGATTTATCCCCAGGAATACTGATACGACCTTGTAGAGACAGTCCAGAGGGAGGACGCTGAATAATTAAGTTTTGAGAAGCGTTTTCTTGAGTTTGTAATGTTATAATAGCAGCCAACATTAGGATACACTAGCTTTTGAATAGACCGGAAATTTTGCAGTGACATCTAATGCAGCCACTGGTTAATTCCTTCCTAGTATCCTACCGCTTTTTATTGTCCGCAACCCAATCCAATCAGCCCTAGTTTAGACTAGCATTTTTTTCAATCTTGATAAAAATATTCACAACCTTGATCCACAGACTGATTCTAGCCAGAAAAAACATTGTTTTCGGGTTTTAGCTTTCAATCCTAGCCGTTTGCATCTTGATTTGTGTAGATTAACAAATTAGTAGATTCGGTTAATATGAATCAGGTTTTACTATTTAGTTGTTTAAACTAACTTTTTAAAACACCTAGTGTTGGTTTGATTTTATTCAACTGCTTCTATCACTTATCGTTCCCATGCTCACTCATCACCGCAAACCTATTTGTTTATCAATTATTTCCACTGACTTACCAGTTTGGTCTGTAGTGGAAACTTCTGGAACATTATATCAAAAAGATACTGACAGATTTCACTTACTATTGACTGCACCACCTTTAATCAGTTGTGAAGTAGGAAATTTAAGCAGTCGAGAAAATCCTGTTCCTCAAACTAAAAAAAATGTTGAAATCCCCACAAGTCCCAGAATTTTGTGGTTGGAAATTTCACCCTACCGAATCATTATGACTATGCAAGGTAACACTCAAGTAAGTTACCGACATTTCTGGGAACAGGGCGTTTATGGCATTAGTCGTTATTGGTTGCCTAATGAATCTTTGCAACCACACAAGCCTATTTGTTTACGTAACTTTACTAATAGCTTAGATCTTACCGGACAAAAATTACCAGAACATCTGCGACTTGACTATGAATTGTGGTCAGAAAAGGTACAACTAGGACGCTATATACTGAATTTGGAAATTGATAACTAATTAGGGGTTGCTGAGAAAGTCTTTCCGTGAGGGCATAGGAGTCAGGAGTCAGGAGTCAGGAGTCAGGAGGAGATTTGAAAATTTCTTTGCCATCTCTTGAAATCCCAAAAAATGCACACTTTTT
>NZ_BJCE01000185.1:0-11072 GCF_005402885.1 Sphaerospermopsis reniformis | reverse complement strand
CACAACATCTACCTACTCCTTTTACTAATCTCCATCCCACATCGCGAACTCCCGTCTACCCATCCCCCACTACCTCATCCCTACTCCCTCTTCCCTCTTCCCTATTACCGATTCCCTATTCCCTATTCCCTATTCCCTATTCCCTATTCCCTATTCCCTATTCCCTATTCCCTCTTACACTGTCACCAGTCCCCAGTCACCAGTCACCAGTCACCTGCTGTAAAATAAAGCTGTTCCCAACTACAAAAATGTATGACTACTGCTATTAAAACCTCTCCTGACTTACCTTCCCGCTTAGTCAATGGCATTCTTTCAGTTAAGCCTTTATTTAACCTAGCTAAACACCAAGCCAGACAAATGATGATTAAACGGGCTGAGAAAATAGGTGTACCTTGGAATCAAGAAGTTGAAAAACTACAAGCAGCACGAGATTGGGCAAATGATTTAGCTCAAGTCCAAAATCCTCAAACTACCTATCCAGAATATTACTTACGTCCATTTCACGCTTATGATGGAGGGGATCTTAGCTGGAAGGCTGCTTTTGAGTTGGAAGTGGCTGCTCGTACTGTTCATGCCAGCATTTGGAAAGATGCAGGTGCTGAAGGTGATACTCAACTGCGTCAAAGTTATCACAATATTCTCAAAGCTCAACTTCCCCATCCACCACAAGATATTTTAGACTTGGGTTGTGCTGTGGGATTAAGTACCTTTGCTCTACAAGAACTTTACCCCCAAGCCAAAATCACAGGTTTAGATTTATCTCCCTATTTTTTAGCTGTTGCTAACTATCGTTCTCAACAACGTCAAAGTAATATTAACTGGGTTCATGCTCAAGCTGAATCTACAGGATTAGCAGATAATTCTGTTGATTTAGTTTCGATTTTTTTAATGTGTCATGAATTGCCCCAGTCAGCAACTAGAAAGATTTTTGCAGAAGCAAGACGGGTTTTGCGTCCAGGTGGGCATTTAACAATTATGGATATGAATCCCAAATCAGAAATTTACAAAAAAATGCCTACTTATGTTTTCACTTTGCTCAAAAGTACAGAACCTTATTTAGATGAATATTTCACTTTAGATATTGAGCAAGCTTTAGTTGAGGCTGGTTTTCAAAATTCAACTATTACTAATAACAGTCCTCGTCATCGGACTATTATTGCTCAAGTCATTAATTCAACAATGGAAAATTAACAATTGACAATTGACAATTACCTCCCCTTCCCTGGAAATGAGAGCATTAGGAAATAGGAAATTTTTTCTTTTTTCTCATAGAAAGGAGAGGTTTTAACCTTTAATGAAACAATTGTCAATTATCAATTATCAATTATCAATTGATAATGTGTGCATAATTTATCTCTTGTACTCTGGGCAATAATTCCACCGCTGCTGTTTTTGTGGTTTTACTATCGCCGAATTTCAGCGCCTCCTTTTCCCCTACAAATACTATGTTTTTTTGTAGTTGGTGCAATTTCTGGTTTTGTGGCTTTGGGGTTAGAATGGGCTATAGAAATTGCTGCTAATTCTGTTATGAACTGGGCAAAAATACAACGTTATTTTGTTGGTTTTGCCCTGCGGCAGTTGGTGGTTATTGGTCCAGTTGAAGAAGGTTGTAAGTTTGCTGCTGTTATTATTCCTATCTGTTATTTTCAACGCAGTTATAGGTTACGCACTAGTACGGTTTTTCTGTTTACGATAGCTGCTGCTTTGGGGTTTACTGCTGAGGAAAATTGGGTTTATTGGTTTCATGGTACTGCACCAATTTTAGAACGAATTATTAGCACTCCTGTACATTCTATGTTTGTTGCTCCTTGGGGGTATGCGTTAGGAAAATATATTTTTTCTAGCAGACGTTTAAATAAAGATAGAAGTTCAATTTTTACTGCTTGGTTAAATTCGGTTTTATTTCATGCTTTGGTAAATATTTTATCTAGAAGTTGGGTTTATCCCCCTCCCATTAGTTTTCTTGGTTATTGTTTATTTCCTTTTTTGTTATGGTTGTTTTGGCGACTAGAACAATTTTGGCGAAAATCTCAAGGTAAACGTCCTATTACTTTAATTTCTGGTAATACTTCTAAGCAGCGTTTTTGGCAAAGAAGTTTAATTTTGCTGATGTTGATTTTGGGTGGTAATGCTATTTTTGGCATTTTTATTTTGGTGAGAAAAGTTAGTCCTTTGCCAATAATAAGAATTTTTGATACTGAGATTTTCTTGTTTATATTTAGGGAAATTTTTATTAATTTTTGTTTGGGTTTTGTGGCTTGGTTGATTTATCTTTATTTACGCAATTTAGCCCGTCGTCGATATTTTTTTCAATGATGAAAAGTGAGAAGTCAGGAGCAGGATGCAGTATAAATATTCTGACTCCTGACTCCTGTACGGGCGAAGCATTCGAGTGACTAATTATCAATTTTTGTCCAAGGCTATTTTGCGAATGCTTCGCCCCTACTTAACTTAAACTGCTGCTAATTCTAGTTGTTTGACTGCTGCATTTACAGAAGTCTGATCTAAGTCAGCAGCGTAAATTTCACAGGAGTTATTAGGACTTTCTACGAGTTTGATTTTGTAAAGTTCTGCTCCTAGTTGTTGAATAGGCGATCGCAATGTATTACTAATATAAAATGCGATGTTTTCCGCAGTGGGTACAACTTGAGCAAAAAAGGAAACGTCTTTATTTAAGAAACCATGATCCATTGGTTCAATTACAGAATTTTTAATGATTTGATTTAAACCACCTAAATCAACTCCCATTCCTGTAACTGGATCAATTTCCCCTTTGACGGTGACTTCTAAATGATAATTATGTCCGTGTCCATTAATGCGAGCGCATTTACCGTAAATTTGTTTATTTTTTTCTAAACTCAAATCAGGATGTGCTAATCTATGGGCTGCACTAAAATCAGTAGCTACATTGAAAAATGTTTCTGATCCATTACCTTTGTATTCTACCCACAGTTGATCACTTTCAAATAATTTCACCTGGGATAATTTTACTCCCAATTTTTGAATTGGAGATTGCAGTAAATCACTAATGTAACGAGAGATATTTTCTGTGGTGGGAACTATTTGTGATTCAGCAAAATAAGGAATATCTTCATTAATGCAGGAGTGATCAAATAATTCTAAAACATGATCTTCAACTACTTTCTTTAAAGCACGAACATCTACAATCATTCCTGTACGTGAGTCCATTTCCCCTTCTACAGTCACTTCTAAATGATAGTTGTGTCCGTGGGTGCGGGTACATTTACCATATTTTTCTGCACTCAGGTTAGGCGCTAAACGATGGGCGGCGCTAAAATGACTTCTGATGGTTAAAGAGGCTTTTTTTCCTTCTCCTTGATATTCTGCCCACATCTGCGGATGTTCCAACAACTGCACCTTAACGATGGGTAAATGCGGTGTTAACCGTTCCCAGATCACTTTAGCAATATTTTCTGTGGTGGGGAGAGTTTGTTTAAATTCTGGCCACACATCATTCAGGTAAGAAAAATCTAGTTGACCGGTAGCTTCGTTTTTGATGGTGTGTTTTACATCAGACAGGTTTAACACCATTCCATACTCATCCAGTTCACCAGACATGGAGATAAATAATACATAGTTATGACCTTGACCGGGGAATTTCGAGAAAGGACCAAACTTTTCTAGGTTCTCGGTTTCACTCAATTCCGGCAACCAATACCGATGAGTAGCTGAAAACTGAGCGCGGCGATTTATGATACATTCCATGACTGCACTGGTAAAAATTTAATATTTCTTTATCTTTCACTGTATCCAGTGTAAACCAATTTGTGCTGTGGTGGTAAGTTGTTTGTTTACTGGTAACTCTTGAGTAGGTACTGGGGAAAGGATAAAGATATTAAAAAGACAAAGAAGGCTCAAAGATTAGAAATGAAGTATCTTTAATGTCAGAACCTGTATTACTTACCCTTAAAGTAGAAAGAACAGAAGATGGTAGGGCAAAAGTTATTGGCTTAACCAATCTTCCCAATAGTGCTAATCTGTTAATTTCTATGAACAATCCATCTCTGGGAAAAGGTTATCAAGATAAAGTATTGGTGAATGAAGGAACTTTCACATCCGTTTTGGGAGAAAAAGAAGGTCTTAGTAATGGAAAGTATAATATAAAAGTTACGTTTTCTCCACTGGCACAATCTGAAAAAGTCAAGGAAATTATTGGTCAAAGAGGAGAAAATTTAACTGGAGCAAATGTTTCAATTTCTGAATTGCTAAATATTAAGGTTGCAGAAGCTGAGACTAATTTTGTTGTTGGTAGTTCTCAAGACATCGCATCAACAGAAAAAGAATTTAAAAAACGTGCTTTGTTAATTCATAATAAATTACAAAATTTAATAACAGAAAGCAGAGAAATGAATAGCCTACGTCAGCGAACTGATCTAGAAGGTTTAGCAGAATGTGGAAGAAGGATGCGTAAACTGCAACCAAAAGTAGACAAGCTAGTTAAGGAGGCTGAAGCTTTACCTGAAAAGTATTTAGCTTTGCGTATAGCTGCCGTTGAAATGACTATAGGTGTAACTTGCCACGAAACAATGGCATCAGAGGCAACTAATCGCGCAGATAATAAGATTATGTCTGCCTATGAAAGTTTGAAATGAGGTTAAATTTATGAACAACCAAAAAATTCATCAAAATATACCTAACAAAGACATTGCCGAATATTTCAATTTCCTTTCTCCTGGAGACATTAGACTGAAAAATTCAAGAATAGGAATTGAAACAATTTTATATGAATATATTGATTGTGGACGTTCTCCAGAAGAAATCGCCCAAATATATCAATCAATTTCTTTAGAACAGGTATATGCAACAATTCTGTACTATTTACAAAACAAAGAAATTGTCAGCAATTATATGAAAACCTGGATAGAACATGGTCATAAAATGAGAGAACAACAAAGACTGAATCCCCCACCAGTATCAGAAAAACTCAGACAACTTAGAAAAGAGAGACAATTTTATATTGGTGACAAATAACCGCACTTCTATGCCAGTGCATTTATCTGATCATAAGCTGTTACACAGCTAAATTGTATAATCCTAATATTCTGAACTCTTGTTTAACAGGCAAGATGCCTGTTCCACTTATACAAATTAAATGCACAACAGCTTATTGCCATGAATCGTCACATACCAGGAATCTTTATTGTCAATCCTAATTTAAGTGTTGGTGAAAATATAGAAGAATTAATATTAGTTGCTTTAGCTTCAGAAGATGGTGAATATCAAGATCGGATAGTCTATTTACCATTACCATAAAATCTGAAAAATCATCAAACCTTCTGACTCCTTACTTCTTACCATTTTTCACCCCACAGATTCTTGCGCTTCACAATGTAACCGCGTTGCTATTCTAAACATTTCTTGACCCGTGTGCAAATAACGATCATCATAATTTAAAGGAAAATATCCCAACTCTTCCAAACCATCACCCACTTGATTTAAACTATAATAAAGATGTGCTGCTACTCTCGCTAAACTAGGAGGGTTTGGTAAAGAATGAAAGGTATTTTGAGCCTTTTTAAAATCATCCCGACAGTTATCTAAATATTCTTGAAATTGATCTATTAACTCATCATCAAAAGGATCTGCTGCTAAGTCTTCAATTTGCTGTTCTAAAGAATTAAGAATGCGACAAAGCACGCGGTTGATCGGTTGATAAACTACACGCAACCACTCTTCAACCTTTTCATCTGCATCTTTTCCAGATTGTTTTTTAGCCTTATGTTGTTTTTGAGCAGATGCAGTTCTTTCTTGACGATGAATATTTGATTTTTGGGCATCTTTTCTAATTTGTTCATCGTATTTTAGACGACTTTGAACATCACTCAAAACTTCATAAGCAGCATTAATTCTAATAATTTCCTCATGATTAGCTGTTTCCTGATTACTGTCAGGATGAAACATTTTCACCAAGCGGCGATATGCTTGTTTAATCTCCGCTTGGCTGGCATTAGCATCAACTTTCAGGGTTTTGTAATGGTTAGAATCTTCCATGATTTAATTATCAGTTATCAGTTATCAGTTATCAGTCATCAGTAATTAGTTATCAATAAATTTTATTATTAATCTGTTCACTGTTCACTGACTCCTGTACGGGCGAAGCATTGGGAAAATAGCCTTGGACACCAATTGATAATTGGTCGTCCGAATGCTTCGCCCCTACAACTCCTGACTCCTGAATTCTTAGTTTACCGTCTTAGCTTCTAAATCCTGAAACAAAGGTGTACTCAAATATCTTTCACCAAAACTTGGTTGAATCATGACTATTAAACGTCCTGCATTTTCTGGACGTTGGGCGACACGAATAGCAGCACATAAAGCAGCACCACTAGAAATTCCCGATAATAGTCCTTCTTCCCTAGCTAACCTGCGACTGAAAGCGATCGCCTCTTCATCAGTGACAGAAATTATCTCATCAATCAATTTTACATTCAAAACTTGGGGAACAAAACCCGCCCCAATACCCTGAATTTTATGGGGTCCTGGTTTACCACCAGATAACACAGGACTATTAGCAGGTTCAACAGCGATCGCCTGAAAACTAGGTTTCTTTGCCTTCAAAACTTCCGCCACACCAGTAATAGTACCACCAGTACCCACACCCGCCACAATCATATCTACCTGGCCATCGGTATCTTCCCAGATTTCCAAAGCTGTAGTTTCTCTATGTATTTTAGGATTAGCAGGATTGCGGAACTGTTGCAACATATATGAGTGTGGTGTGGTTTCCACAATTTCCTGCGCTCTGCGAATCGCTCCACTCATCCCCTCAATACCCGGTGTTAATTCCAATTCTGCCCCATACGCCCGCAACATTGCCCGACGTTCAGCACTCATGGTTTCCGGCATAGTCAAAATTAATTTATACCCCTTAGCCGCCGCTGTCATTGCCAAAGCAATACCCGTATTTCCCGATGTCGGTTCTACCAACACTGTCTTACTAGGAGTGATTAAACCTTCCCGTTCAGCATCATTAATCATACTCACACCGATTCTGTCTTTCACCGATGCCGATGGGTTCATACTTTCCAGTTTCAGCAAAATCTGTGCTACACAACCTTCTTCCTGGGGAATACGGTTTAACTGCACCAAGGGAGTCCGTCCAACCAATTCTGTAATATTTCGAGCAACCCGCATAATAACTTTTGATTCCTTTAGATGTAGTACATGATATCTAATTGCCTCCGTGAATCTCGCTGTTCACAAAGATCCTGAAGCGAATATTTTTCCAAGACTGCATTTGCAGCCTGACGCGCTTCTTGCCAAATTTCTTCTACAATGGCACTATCTACACTTTTGGGGTTATTATCATCTTCCCCTGTCTTGATATCCAACCCTTCTAAACATTCCAAAATATCAAAAACGCTGATTTTCCAAGGTTCTCGCGCTAACAGATAGCCACCTTTTGAACCACGTTGACTTTTAACTATACCCCCACGCCTCAAAGTAGCAAGTAGCTGTTCTAAATAGCGATCTGGTATGTCTTGTTGGGCAGCAATTTGTCGAATTTGCATCGGTTCGCCGCTTTCGTAATGAGTTGCCATTTCTAATAACGCCAGAATTGCGTATTCAGATTTACAGGATAGTTCCACAAGCAGCAGTTAAGAATAAAGGATCATTAATTATTCATAATTCATAACTTTTTCTAGTATACTCCGGTTTTACACTGGGGTTTGTACTTTTTTTGAGTATTCAGCTATCAGCCATCAGCAATCAGCTATAGCAGGTGACAGTGCTAAAAGCCTTTAATTGTCTAAGTTTTAGTTTTGGTTAATGTTCTCACCTTCTTCTCTAGAGCGTCGATTCAGCAATGCTAGGTAATC
Organism: Sphaerospermopsis reniformis; assembly: GCF_005402885.1. Classification (NCBI taxonomy): domain Bacteria; kingdom Bacillati; phylum Cyanobacteriota; class Cyanophyceae; order Nostocales; family Aphanizomenonaceae; genus Sphaerospermopsis; species Sphaerospermopsis reniformis. The sequence goes on along the minus strand of NZ_BJCE01000185.1, from coordinate 3,231 downwards.
TGTTTTTATCTTGTAGGGGCGAAGCATTCAGGTGATAACCTATCGCTGAAGCCAGTTCATATTCTGTCCGAATGCTATACGCCCTTACGATTAATGAATCGGTTTTCTAGGTTTTTTCTGCCCAAAACAAAAAACCCGCCTCATGGCGGGCAAAACAGATTAAAAGATTGTTAGCAGACTACCAACTTTCTTAATCTAGAAAGTAAACGTTGTTCTGAGAGTTCCAATAAAGGCATCCTGGCTATTGCTGTTTTGTCCAACAGCTGGCAACCAAATTACACCAGGGGTGACAGAGATGTTATCAGAAACGCGATACTTGTAGAAACCTTCAACTTGGTAAGGCATATCACCAGTGTTAGGACCACCAGCATTATTAAAGGTATAGGGTTGAACGCCACCGAAAATACCTAATACGTTCCCTCTCTTACCAAAGTCAGGTAACGCTACCCCAACTCCATAACTCCAAGCTTCAAAATCATCATTTGCAGCAAAGCCTGTAATATCGTGGTAAGAAACGAAACCACTAATAGATAGTCTTTGGCTGGGTTTGAACGCTGCGGAAACACCGTAGGAGTTACTGGAAGAGCCGCTTGGTGAACGGAGAGTATTAGCTAGTGTTGTACCGACAACAGCACCTCCATCACGTCCTGCATCAAACAAGGTACTACCAGCACCATGATAACCATGTACATAGGTAGCAGCTAAAGCAAGACGATTACCAACATTGAAGTTTAACTGACCTAAAGCCGCATAGTTACCATCAAACAAACCTGCACCATTAGCAGGGTTTTCAGCGCCAGAAGTTGTGTTTCCAGAAGCCAAGTAACCTAAAGTTAATGAACTTGGTTTGAGAATGCCGCCGCCTTGTCCAAAGGGTACATTAACAGCAATACCTGAACCACCACCAATTCTATAGATGGGATTTTCCGAACTAAAGGTACTTAAAGCACCATTACCGCCATCTGTTTTATCGAAGAAGTAAGGGTTGTTAACTGCTGCATAATGGCTATGCTGACCACCAGTAGCTGCTATGTAGACCTGTGCAGGACCAATAGGAGCTTCATAAGTCAGTTTGTCAATCTCAACATTGTTATTACCAGTGCTACCAACTTCAAAGGTTTGGTTAGTTTCATCTGTGGTTCCAAAACCTTGGGCATTACCCGCAGTCAAACGGGTATTCAACATATCTCTACCAGTGAAGCTGCTTTGCAGGTTCAAACGAACTCTGTTCTGCAAAACAGTTTGTCCAGGAGGAGTAGCGCCGAAGGAATCAGTGACAGCAAAAATAGCTTCACCTTGTAATTTAGTAGTAGTAGAGAATTGATTCGCTTCTAACTCAGCAGTACGGGCTTCCAAAGTATCTACACGACCCCGTAAAGTTGCGAGTTCCGCAGAAAATTCTTCTTGCAGACGCTGTAAAGTCGCTAAATCCTGTTTTGTCACCAAATCAGCTGTTGCTGTGGCGATCAATTCGTTAACACGATCTAAACAAGCATTTAAACCAGCAGCAAATTCATAACGAGTTAAGGCCCGGTTGCCGCGATATGTACCATTGGGATAACCCGCAATACAGCCATATCTTTCTACCAAAGACTGCAATGCTTGGAATGCCCAATCAGTGGGCTGAACATCAGAAAACTGAGATACTGATGTAACTTGCGACTGTAAATTTTGACCTTCGTTGCTGTAGTTCTGAACCTGGGACAAAACCTGCGTTTTTGAAGCGACTGGAGCTAAAACTTCAGGCTGTTGGGAAACTTCTGTAGCGGCTTGAGTTTCCAGTGTTGATACTTCAGTGGTGGCATTTGCAGCGGCAACAGCTGTTCCTGAAACTAATAACGCTGCTCCTAAAACTGCTGGGCTAACCACCAGAGACTTCCACAAGAGATTAGACATCTTTACTTTTACTCCTCACACCGTTTATAGATGACTGTTTTTGTAGTACCTACTTATCCGAAATGCGATATCTTTTTGCGACCTGTGGATGAGGCATAGCTGCCACTACTACAATTTTAGTTTTTACAAAGTTAAAAAATGATTAACGAATCGTTAAAAAATCATGAAATTAACTTATGTAAAAGCATCTAAATCATAGTTTTATATTATAAAATATCTCAGCCTAATGATCAAGATAAAATTTATCAATTAAATACCGCGCAAATAAGCTGGTATCATATTCTCAATCACAACCAAGCAATTAACTATTTTCAACTCACACCACAGATATACAGGACAAAAACATAACAGCAGCTTTTGCCAAAAGTGTTTGCAACTGATTTAAACAATCACATCTGTTAGATTAAATTTCTTTGCTGTTGCCATTGGACAATTTCCTCTATTAGCAAAAACCTCTCTATATTGTGAGGATGTCCTGCCAAGTCTGAATGTTCCATGAAGCGCAGTTAAATTATTTTCAACAATTAATGGCGAATTCTGTAGCTTGTAAAAAAATACAGATATAGCGGAAGGCAAGAGGCAAGAGGCAAAAGTAAAACCCTTATTATTACTAGCTTTTAGCTTTTGAGAATGTCCTAACCAGCTTGTCTACTGCTATATGTTCGTGAAGAGAAAATTTACCGTTACTAGCCCCTAAAAAACTATCCGCCCTAAATTAAATCCGATGATCTAACTCAGGGCGGTCTAGCGGGTCTTCAGGTTGCAACCAGACTGCCGGAAGGAACTCCGACTTTTAGCCTAGCTACTTGAGCTAACTTAGTATCTCAGGATAACTAAATCTCAGGATAACTAAGGCTAACTTTTAGAGAACAGCCCCGGCGCACAGCCGGCTAACTGCAACCTGATGACCCATGCTTTTACTACTATCTATCATGGGCATCACCTCCTTGTTGCCTAAACGGTCTTAGTTTCAAAAAGGCAGAGCGCAAAACTCTGGGTTTTTAACCTGAAATTATCATAGCACAGAAAATTATTTTGGCAATAGTCAGGAGGTGACTGGTGACTGGTGACTGGTGATTGGTGATTGGTGACTGGTGATTGGTGACTGGTGACTGGTGACTGGTGACTGGTGACTGCTGACTGGTGACTGGTGAAGGGTGAAAAGCAAATGGTAAATTGTAAATAGTGATAGCTAAATAATAATGAATAAAGAGAAATTGAATAAGGAGTAATAATTAAATGTGAAATATAAATTGTAAGGGGGTGATCAAGAATAGCGAATGGAGAACAAGTGAGGGTGAGATGGTATGTCATGAGTAGTATGATGTACTGTGC
>NZ_BJCE01000184.1:0-11072 GCF_005402885.1 Sphaerospermopsis reniformis | reverse complement strand
ATCAATTCAGAAGGCAGCTAGAATATAAAACACAACTGTATGGTAGTAAGTTAGTAATTGTGGATAGATATTATCCCAGTAGCAAGACTTGCTCAAGTTGTGGAGAAAAGAAATCATCACTGTCATTGTCTCAAAGAGTGTTTAAATGTGATAGTTGTGGCTTTGAGATTGACAGAGATTTAAACGCTGCGACTAATTTAAAAAAAGAAGCGGTCAGATTGATCGTGTTAGCCTGTGGACTAGATAGTGCCGACACTGCTAGGGTGAAACAGGAAGAAAAAGCCAACTTTTGTTAGCATTAGTTAGCTTTTTTGTATCGGATAATTATTAATTATTTACTAGATATTTTGCTATGAGTTTTATGATCCAAACCCACCCTGAAGCTAAACGTGTAGAAGAATTGCGACGTTTATTACAACAAGCCAGCTATGCTTACTATGTCCTCGATGCACCAATAATGGAAGATACGGTTTATGACCGACTGTATCGAGAATTACAGGAATTAGAAACGAAATATCCAGAATTAATCACTCCTGATAGTCCTACTCAGCGTGTGGGTGAACGACCAGCAACTCATTTTACATCAGTACGGCATAATATACCTCTATATAGTTTGGAAAATGCTTTTAATGTTGAAGAGTTGCAAAATTGGGATCAACGTTGGCAGCGACACCTACCACCTCAGTATTCTCTGGGGGAAGCGGACTATGTAGCGGAATTGAAAATTGATGGTGCGGCTTTGGCGTTGACTTACCAAAATGGTATTCTGGTAAGAGGTGCAACTAGGGGTGATGGGGTGATGGGTGAAGATATTACCCAAAATGTGCGGACTATTCGCTCTATTCCCTTACGTTTGAATTTTGACGGTTTGGCAGAAATTGAAAAGGTGGAAGTACGGGGAGAGGTATTTTTACCTTTGGAAGTGTTTAAACAAATTAATGAGAAAAGGCAAAAAGCAGGTGAACAGTTATTTGCTAATCCGCGTAATGCCGTAGCTGGTACGCTAAGACAGTTAGATCCGCGTATTGTTGCCCAACGTCAATTAGATTTCTTTGCTTATACTCTGCATATTCCTGGTTTGGATGATGCCAGTATTGCGAATACCCAATGGGAAGCTTTGGAATTGTTACAAAGGCTAGGCTTTCGCGTTGATACTAATCATAAACTCTGTCATTCTCTCAGTGAAGTTGCGGAATATTACCAATATTGGGACACGGAACGGCTAAATTCACCCTATATGACGGATGGGGTGGTGGTAAAATTGAATGCTTTTAAGCTGCAAGAACAACTAGGGTTTACACAGAAGTTTCCCCGTTGGGCGATCGCTCTCAAATATGCAGCCGAGGAAGCGCCTACTCGTGTAGAAAATATTACTGTCAATGTAGGCAGAACCGGAGCATTAACACCTTTGGCGGAAATGCGCCCCGTACAATTAGCAGGTACTACTGTTTCCCGTGCTACCTTACATAACAGCGATCGCATTCAGCAATTAGATATCCGCATTGGTGATACTGTCATTGTTCGCAAAGCTGGGGAAATTATCCCGGAAGTAGTACGGGTAATTAAAGAACTACGCCCTGCAAATACCGAACCTTTTATCATGCCTACCCATTGTCCTGTATGTGGTCAACCGGTGGTGAGAGAATCAGGAGAAGCTGTTACTAGATGTGTAAATGCTTCCTGTCCTGCCATTCTCAAAGGAGAGATTGAACATTGGGTAAGTCGGGATGCTTTAGATATTAAAGGAATGGGTGAAAAACTGGTGCATCAACTGGTAGATAAAAGTTTAGTCCATTCTGTTGGCGATTTATACGAATTGACAGAAGACAAGTTATGTGCATTAGAAAGGATGGGGAAAAAGTCAGCGCAAAAATTAATCAGTGCGATCGCTCAATCCAAAAATCAACCTTGGTCCAGGGTATTATATGGTTTAGGCATTCGTCATGTAGGTAGCGTCAACGCCCAATTATTAACCGAGAAATTTACCACCGTGGAAAAATTAGCCGCTGCAAAACAATCTGATATAGAAGGTGTTTATGGTATCGGTGCAGAAATTGCCCAATCAGTTTCTCAGTGGTTTCGCATCAGTGCAAATCAAACTTTAATTTCTCGTCTTCAAGCCATTGGGTTACAATTAGCTAACATCGAAACACCGAAAATAACAAGTGAAATTAATCCCAATATTGCAGGTAAAACCTTTGTGGTAACGGGTACTTTACCTAATTTAAAACGCGATGAAGCAAAAGCATTAATTCAAAAAGCTGGTGGGAAAGTCACTGACTCTGTGAGTAAAAAAACTGATTTTTTAGTTGTAGGTGCTGATGCAGGATCTAAATTAGAAAAAGCGCAATCTTTAGGAATTAAACAGTTAAATGAGGCACAGTTATTAGAGATGTTAAAGGAGTAATATGAAAAATTCATAATTGATAATTAATAATTCATAATTAGGTGACAAATAATGATTTAAAATCTACTTGAAACCAGTCCGCTGAAAGCAGTACAGGGAATCAAACCCTTGTAAATGATGTTTTAAATTGTGAATTATGAATTACTAATGATTAATCATGTTAAAATATACCCGGATCACATAATCAATGGCAGGAAGTAATTATCTATTCTTCAATCCTGAATCCGCAGGTGATCTCACTTGTATTGGGAGCATACCAATTTTGCGAAAATAAACGCACCCACACCAAAAACTCTCGCTTAACTCTCTTACCTTTGTGTCCTTTGCGCCCTTTGCGGTTCAATCATATCAGACCCTTGGATCATTTTATGTCGTTAGATAAAAATAAATTTACACATTTGGGATGCTCCCCTTGTATTCTTTTAACAAAATGATATCATCACGGGTTAATGACTCATAATCACTTTTTTCCTATTCCCCATTCCCAAACCTAAAATATATGATAAATAATCCCATGAAATTAATATGATACATCAAACTTCCGGCCGCTGGCGTTTAGGACTAAGTTTATCGTTACTTACGGTGTTTTTATGGGGAATTTTACCAATTGCCTTAAAGGTAACACTACAAGTTTTAGATGTCTATACCGTTATTTGGTTTCGGTTTTTGATGTCGTTTATATTGCTGGCAATTTATTTGTTTGTACAAAAAAAATTACCAACAATCGAACAATTACGTTCTAGTTCGGGAAAATTATTAGCAATAGCGACAATATTTTTGGGAGGTAATTATTTTCTCTTCATGCAAGGTTTAGCATTAACAACTGCCAGTAATGCAGAAGTAATTATTCAGTTATCTACTGTGTTATTAGGTTTTGGGGGTTTAGTTATTTTTAGAGAACGTTATACATTATGGCAATGGTTTGGTGTTAGTGTCTTAACTTTAGGGTTTTTATTATTTTTTAAAGCTCAAATTACCAATTTAATTACAGCCCAAGGACAATATCTTGTAGGTAGTGGATTACTTGTATTAGGTGCTGTTTGCTGGGCTATTTATGCCTTGGCACAAAAGCAACTATTACAATCTTTATCATCTTATCATATTATGCTAATTATTTATGGCGGCTGTGCTTTATTATTTACGCCATTTACCAAAGTCTATAAAATTTTTAATCTCGATTTTCTGCATTTATCAATGTTATTATTTTGTGGTTTAAATACTTTAATTGCTTATGGTTCTTTTGCTGAATCTTTAGAACATTGGGAAGCTTCCAGAGTCAGTGCAGTTTTAGCTTTAGCTCCCATTGTCACTTTAATAGCTGTGGAGTTGGTAGCGGGTATTTTTCCCCAGCTTATTCCCCCAGAAAATATTACCTTAATAGGAATTATTGGCGCTTTATTAGTTGTTTCTGGTTCAGTGGCGATCGCCTTGGGTAAGTCTGCAAAATAGAATTTACTGGAAAATTCAGAATTTCCGAAGTTTTTTCAAATAGTTCTTCTCTAAATAGATCAACATAATTAAACGTAAAATAATCTGTGGATAGATCCCTGACTTCTTGAAGAAGTCGATGATTTGAGTCTGAGGTTTTTTAATGTTGAGTTACTGTTCAAAAACAAAGATATTTGATTTTGCAGTCTCATGCAATACAAAAAACATAATTTTTACAAAAATTTTCACAAGGTTTAGATTTATTTACTCTAGAAAGCTACATCATAAACACTGAGGCAAGAGTTTTTTTTATTTACTAAAATTTTCAATATATATCTATATAAATCAATAGACCCACATCCATTTAGGTACAAATTGCTCTAATGATTGAATAGCTAAATTTTTATTTCAGCAGACAAAAAAAGCTCAAAACTATCCAGAACACAGATGTAATCAATAGTATATAAATTAATCAACAGGGTGTTTGAATAACTACCAAATTTAACGCCTCGCTAGACAACATCACGGAAACATTTGAGCGATGAATAGTTTGTTTGGTAACTTTTCCAGCAGCTGGAAAAAAAAATTCTTATTGCTGGTGCTTTCAATGTTGCTGCCAACATTTGGAATGAGTAATTCTGTGATGGCAGCAGAGCAAATTTACGCTGCTTATTCTATCCTGGAAATTCCTATTCCTGTGATGAGTTTAGAAACCTATACAAAAACAGGAATAATTGATGATAAATTAGCAGTTTATCAACAATATATTTCATCTGATAAACTGCAAAAATTACGCAAAATTTTACTTAGTAATGTCAAAATTACTCCCGCAGTTGCGTCACAATTTCTCCACACCCAGCAAGGGGAATTTATGCTGCAACGTTTGGCTAAATTAATTACAGCTAAATCTCCTCAAAATGATTCAGAGATTGAGGATTTACGTACTGCGATTATTTCAGCGTCTGGGGAACCAGAAGGATTAACGTTATTAAATTTATTACGCAATTATCCTAGCAGTAGTATTCGTCTTAACTTAGCTGATAGCTTAGAGATAGCTGGTGAACTGGAAAATATAATTAGTGAAACTCAGCAAGCGATCGCCATACTTCAACAACAATCAAAAATAGAAGCTGCTACTATTCCCAAGAAAAATTTATCCTTCTTAGCAAATTTACAAAATCCTGGTATTTTTACATTTAAAAAATCTACGCTGGAATTTTTTGATATCACCAGAGATCGACATTTATTAACGGATATTTATATTCCCAATCTTCAAAATACCACACCAGTAATTGTGATTTCTCACGGCTTGGGTTTAGATAGCAGTAACTTTCGTTATTTAGCCAAACACTTAGCATCTCATGGATTTGCCGTTGTCGTCCCTAATCATCCTCATCTATTTTTCAACAATAGAAATAATAGGAAACTACAAGAAGCAAATGAATTTATTAATAGACCTTTAGATATAAAATATATATTAGATAAACTAGAAAAAGCTAACCAGTCTGATGGTGAATTTAAAGGTAAATTAAATCTGCAACAAGTGGGAATATTTGGTCAGTCTTTTGGTGGTTATACTGCATTAGCTTTAGCCGGGGCAAAAATCAACTTTCAACAACTACAAAAAGATTGTCAACCAGATGAGCTACAAGATACCTGGAATATGTCTTTATTGTTGCAATGTCGCGCTTTGGAATTGCAAAATAAATCTACACAACAAGAGAATATTAATTTACGAGATCAGAGAATAAAAGCCGCGATAGCTGTTAACCCCATCACCAGTTCTATATTTGGTGAATCTGGTTTAAATCAAATGCAAACTCCTGTGATGTTTATTGGTAGCAGTGAAGATACTGTAGCACCAGCTTTATATGAACAAATCCTACCTTTTTCTTGGTTAACTAATCCCCACAAATATCTTGTTATGCTTGTTGGTGCAACTCATTTTTCTAGCATTGGTAATAGTAACCCTGGAAGTCAACAAATAGCATTACCCCCAGACATGGTTGGTAATGCTTCACAATCGCGTGCTTACATCAATTCTTTAAGTTTGCCTTTTTTCCAAACTTTTGTATATCAAAAACCACAATATCTTCCCTACCTCAACGCTGGTTATGCTCAAACTATTTCTAGTCAATCTTTAGGTTTAAGTCTCGTAAAATCTCTGAACACTCTACAGTTAGCACCAATATTAGAGCATAATCATCAACCAGCTATACCCAAAAAAAAACTCTCTTTAACTATAGTCAGATGGGGATTTTGGATATTAAATATTGGTGTTTCCCTACTACATTTGTTGATTTTTTAGTGATGTTGTTTGTTTAACTCTTTATTCCTACACTGTAATTAAATAGAAAATGCTATATAATTAATTACGTTCGCGCCAGCGTTCCGTAGGCTCTATTTCTAATTAACAATTACGAATTATTTGTGCAGGGTTTTATCAATTTAAACAAACCTGATGACTGGACTTCCCATGACTGCGTAGCACGAGTCAGAAAACTGTTGCGTTTAAAACGAGTGGGACACGCAGGAACTTTAGATCCAGCAGCTACAGGAGTTTTACCCATCGCTTTGGGTAAAGCCACCAGATTATTACAATATTTACCCGGTGAAAAAGCTTATAAAGCTACCGTGCGTTTTGGGGTGCGTACTACTACTGATGATTTACAAGGGGAAGTTATCACCTCTCAACCTTGTCCTGGCTTAAAATTAACCGCCATAGAAACCGAAATACCCCAATTTATCGGTAAAATTGAGCAAATTCCCCCTAGTTATAGTGCGATTCAAGTTGAAGGTAAACGTCTGTATGATTTAGCACGTCAAGGAGAAATTGTGCAAGCACCAGTGAGAACGGTAGAAGTATTAAAAATAGAGATTTTAGACTGGCGTGATAGTGATTTCCCGGAATTGGATTTGGCGATCGCCTGTGGTGCAGGAACATATATTAGAGCGATCGCCCGTGACTTAGGCATACTTTTAAACACAGGAGCAACCCTCGCCGCCTTAACCAGAACAGAAAGCAGCGGATTTTACTTAGAAAACAGCCTCACTTTCACAGACATAGAAAACCAACTGCAAACCGGCACATTTCAAACCATCTCCTCAGATGCAGCATTACAACAACTATCACCCGTAAGCCTACCAGACACATTAGCCAAAAAATGGTGTCAAGGACAGAAAGTTCCTGTAAATCTCGAAATTTCAGATTTAGTAAGAGTTTATGAACAAGACAACCGCTTTTTAGGAGTTGGAAAAATCCAAGATCAAATATTAATACCCCAAATGGTTTTTGAACCTATTTCTTAATATTCAAACCCACAATATTCTTTTCGCAAAGTATCATAAACATCGGGTATACAACCACGCATTTAAAGGCGAAAATTTTTTGAAGTGGGGTATAAATACCCCTGACAAAAACGGACTCCTGCCTTCTGCCTCTTGCCTTCGTTATTCCCAAGTTCCCACATCCCGTAAAATACTAGGAATCTCACCTTGGGATAAGGGAAACTCTAAAATAGTTTCTCTATATCCCAAATATCCCGACTCAGTAAAAGACATCAACATCCGCGCCAACGCTAACCAAACCTCAAACTCATATTCCCAATCACTACCACGTCTAGCACGACCAGCAATAGAACGTAAAGCCCAAAAATAAGAATTTCTGACCACCGAACTACCTTTTTTAAATTCTGGTACATCCTCATGGTGAATAAATAAAACATTATTTTCAATTCTCGCTCTCATAATAATTTTATATTTTCGGCAAACCCTAATGACTGATTACTGATAAAAGTTGGTAAGGCCAAGTAGGAATGCGTTTGACATCCCCTGTTATTGTTCCTTGAGACTCAATAGATTCTCAAGTTTTCAAACAACCTCTTAGCAATTTTTGATTACTTCTAATAGTTCACTAGGATGATTAATTAAAAAATCAGGATTTTCCTTAGCTAGTGCTTCAGGAGAATTAAAACCCCAAGTAACAGCAACTACTTTAATATTAGCTTTTTTGGCTGCTTCTACATCTCTGGTTTCATCTCCCACATAAATTACTATTTGTGGTTTGATTTGCTTTTGTCTTAATACATTATTAATTATAGTTGTTTTCCCAAAAATTGTTACTCCTGAGTGAATAAATTCAAATAAATAATCTAAATCATGACATTTGAGAAATGCACTTACATTTTCTTGAGAATTAGAAGTAATAATTCCCAATCTATATTCTTTATCTTTGAGTTCTGTAAGTGCTTCTTTAATTCCTGGTATAGATTCTAAATCTTTGATTTTGTTTTTTAATTCCCCTTTAACTTTTTTCACTAAAAAAGGTATCTTAAACAAAGATATACCTGAATATCTAATAATTTCTCTAGAGGTTAAGTTCCTTAATAGAGTCAGTTCATTAGCAGATATTTGTACATAACCAAACTCTACAGCTAACCGATTGGCAATAGTTACAAGAGCATCTACTGTATCTGCAATTGTGCCATCAAAATCAAAGATGATTACTTTTCGAGTCATTTTTTAGTTTAGATGAGTCAAGATTAGCGCGGGCATTTCTTCGTAACATTTTGGGTTTAATGCGTCGCAAAGCTGATGCTGTAAATCGTCTATCCCACTCCTCATCTGTGATTTGTGCTAATTCTACCAGTTTGGGTGCTAAATTTTCAGGATATGGTTGAAAATCTGTAACATCAGTTATTTGAGCAAAACGCTGATTCCACGGACATACATCTTGACAAATATCACAACCGGCAACCCATCCATGCAAGTTAGTTTTAATATTTTCTGGTAATGTTTCTGCTCGATTTTCAATAGTGTGATAAGCAATGCACCTGTTAGCATCGACTAGAAACGGTTGAGTAATTGCAGCAGTAGGACAAGCTTGGATACATCTTGTACAATTACCGCAATGTTGGGTAGCAGAGCGATCGCTCTCTAACTCAATATTAGTTAATATTTCTCCTAAAAATACCCAAGATCCATACTCTCTTGTAATGAGATTACCATTTTTGGCAATCCAACCAATACCAGCTTTTTGCGCCCAAACTTTATCTTGTACTGGTCCGGTGTCTGCATAATATCTGGCTTTTATACCTTCACCCTGTGATTCTAACCAGGTAGCCAGTTGTTTTAGTTTCTTGTGCAGTACCTTATGATAATCTCTTCCCCAGTCATAACGGGAAATTTTCGCGTATTCTTCCCCTTCTGGATGTTGATGTGGTGTGTAATAATTTAACGCCACACAAATCAGCGATCGTACTTCTGGCATTACCAAACTAATATCCTGACGTTTTGGGTTTCCCATCCATTCCATATCAGCGTGATAACCCATTGCTATCCATGATTGCAGCTTTTGAATTTCTGTAGCGTCTACCCCTTCTACCGCAGCAAAACCCACTTTGTGAAAGCCTATCTCTTGGGCTTTCTCTTTGATGACACTACTAGTTAAGCTACACTTTTTCATGTTTACACTCCTTCCTGGTGTAGTTGCTAAGTTTTTTGTGTTAATGAACCGCAAAGTACGCAAAGTACACAAAGCAAGACTAGGAGTAATTTTTTACCTCAAAGGGGTTAATCAGAAAAATTGCTTTGACATTATACACAATATCATCATTTTTTTTATTTGTTCTCCTTAACTCTATGATTTGTAAATTTTATTTGCATTTTGTTAAGAAATAATGCAAAATAGTTGACAAGAGGTCAAGCAACCCAGAGTGATGCCCACCTCCCACTGATTAACAACAAATTTAGTTAATAAACTGTGGTGAATATAATGACTTTCACTTCTGATTCAGCTTCAACCCGCTTTTCTGGTGCTTTAAACTACAGCAACCAAACAATTGATACTGTCACCTCAACCATTGCTGTATTTAAAGCCCTCAGCATTGATGACCAACTAGCAGTTTTGTGGTACGCATACACAGAAATGGGTAAATCCATTACCCCAGCCGCTACAGGTGCAGCTAGATTACAACTGGCAGAAGGTTTGTTGAATCAAATCAAACAAATGTCTCATGCAGAGCAGTTAGAAGCGATGCGTGATTTAGCTGGTCAAAAAAATACTCAAGTTTCTCGCTCTTACGGTATTTTCAGTGCTAACACTAAGTTAGCTTTCTGGTACGAATTAGCAGAATTAATGGCAAAAGGTTTTGTAGTACCGGTACCACCAGGTTATCAGATTTCCCGTGATGGCGCACAAGTTTTACAAACTCTCAAAGAATTAGATTTTGGTCAGCAAATTACAGTTTTCCGCAAAGTAGTTACAGAAATGGGTGTTGATCCTTTAGCTGACTAATTGCTGATATTCTTCCAACCTCAATGTCTTTTTACAATTTTATTCCCAGGTAATTACTTGGGAATAATTTATTTTTAGGAGTCAGGAGTCAGGGGGAAGTTAATAACCCAATTCCCCATTCCCAATTCCCCATTCCCAGCAGTTAAAAATATGAATATTACTATTGAAGGAATTACAGAACCAACTATATTGCGTTATTTTACCACTTTAAACGCAGGTGATTTTACAAATACTGCGGCATTATTTACTGAAGATGGTTTGATGTATCCACCTTTGGAGTCTGCGGTTATGGGACGAAATGCGATCGCTTCCTATCTCCATCAAGAAGCGCAAGACATTAAAGCCGAACCCCACCAAGGAATTATTGAAAATTCAGCAGATCAAAAAATCCAAATTCAAGTTACAGGTAAAGCACACACTTCTTGGTGTAGTGTTAATGTTTTATGGTTATTTATCCTCAACCCACAACAGGAAATTCTAGAAGCTAAAATCAAACTTTTAGCTTCACCCCAAGATTTACTTTCCCTGCGTCCACCAAATAAAGAATATACTAAGTAAGTCGGCTTGAAAAAACCGAGGTATGTTACAAAAGGTAAATCCCCTGAAAGTCTCTTCCCTCTTGCCTTTTGCCTCTTGACTTTTGCCTTGCCATAACGATAAATTTTAACGCCTACCTACTTATTATGACATTCAATAATTATACAATTGCTTCACTTTACCTCTGGAAAAAATGCCAAGTCTCCACCTATTACGGTGGGAACTAAAACTGCACGGTCTAAGAGGATGTTTGAAAAGTCGGAAAGGATGTAAAAAATCTCTCTCAGTATAAGCTGTGAATAGTGAATAGACAGCACGCCTGTGAGCAACATGAGTAAAGCATACCCCAGCAATCTGACTCGTGACCAGTATGAATTGATAAGTGACATGATTCCAGAACCAAAA
>NZ_BJCE01000183.1:0-11081 GCF_005402885.1 Sphaerospermopsis reniformis | reverse complement strand
TCAGTAGAACAGTTAGAAGAATTATTAAATAAATTGCTAAACGAAGGAGGTCTTATTATTAAATGGGAGCGCAAAGTTAAAAATAAAGGTAATGCTGTTTATTCGATTTAGCTGCACAACAGCTTAGACTTTGAATTTGTTAATGAAATAGAGTTTTTTAACTGGTAGGTAATTGTAATGATTGAACCTCTAAAAATTAAGAGAGGCGATCTGCGGTGGGTGTAGCGATTGCCTTTGGCAGTGCGCTACGTGCGATCGCCTAATACAACTCCTCCCTTTCTATCAAATATTTCTGCTATTCTTCTACGGAATTTGGTTTATTTTGTAACCATTGTTCTAGATCAGCTATTGTTGAGAAATCCAAAAGTGCTTCCCCCAGTAATTCTAACTGTTCAACAGATAGTTGATGAATTTGCTCAATTAAGCTGGATGCAATTACACCAAATCGCCGATTAAGTTGTCGTATAATTAACCGTTCTTCACCTTGTTGTATTCCTTGCTGTTCACCGCGTTCCATAGCCAGTTTTTCTGTTGGGCTAACTAAGGGCATTTTTCTTTCCTCCTCCAAACGTTTAATTTTAGTGATTAATCCTTCTTGTAAATGCTTAGGTAAAGTCATCATTGTATCAATGATTTTGAATAGCTTAACTATTTGTTCTTTTGTTAACCCTCGCTCGTAAAGTTCTCTAATTAACTTCCATTTACACGCTTCCCGTTCAGCAAAATTACTGATTGTGGATTTAGTCTTCAAGTGTGCCATCGTAATGATAGCAAAGGGATTGTTACTAGATTCTAGCTCATTCCAACGCGATTCGTAATCAAGGAGTTTAGCAGTAGGAAATTTGACGTGAGTTTCACCATCTCCAATAGAATAATGATAACAATCAGGTCGCCAATTGGGTCTATCATCACCTAAAATCGCTAGGCTAAGTACCTTGTTATGGTAAAGATCAAAAGCGCGATAGTGGTAAATAAACATTCGTTCTGCGAAATCAACATCATAATGACTTTGAACTTCAACGTGAATCAAAATCCATATCTGTTGTTTATCTAACAACCAAACTTTATAAAGTTTATCCGCAATGCGTTTTTCTGTTTCTGATGAAGCTGTAATCTCTTGAAGTTCTTTGTCAAGGGGTTGAGGGGATTCTTTCCAATCAATTAATTCATGGATTTGAGGAAAGAAAAAGAATAAGAAGCTTTCAAAATATTCATTTAATGCTTCTTTCCATGATTCATCATAGTTAGCTGTTAATTCAGTCATTTTTTAGTAGATGAGCATGATAAAAAATATTATATACAAATTTTTGTCTGTTTATAATTTTTTTATAATAAATATGATTTAGAAAATGCTCTAACTTTCAATAATCTCAAAGATTGTTCCACAACGCTGGCACATAAAAGAATTATCCCACTTTTTATAAAGTCTAGGGTATTTACGTGAGTATAAAATGTTTTTTCTTACTGCCCAAAATAGGTAGATTGGGAAAAATACAAACATTAACAATTCAATTAGAACTAAGGCATTAAAAATACCACATACTATAATACCTATCCAGGTAAGAAAAATGATTTTAAGAATTAAAATAATATTTGATTTTGGTTTTTCTGGTGGTGCTGCTATCTTGCCTAGTGATGTAGTATTAGTTTCATTTTTATAAGCAGCAGCAGATTTTGAACCTATAGAACCTCTGACTGTGCTAGTGCTATGGGTGACATTTTCTTGATAAACTAGGGATAATTTACGAGAGTTATTACTTTGGCATTTAGGGCAAATAATTAGCATAGTTATCCAGATGATATTTACAGCAGTTTGTATTTTGATGAATTGCATTTCTATGCTGGTTTTCAATCATTAAATGATATGGACTAGATTTGATAATGCTATAAATTTATTCAAACTGTATGATTTTATCCCTGGAGTGAATTTAATTCTTGAATATGCGAATCTAATATTCCCTAGTATAGACATAACAAATATTATTGTCAATGAAAAGAACTCTTTCCCCAGGCGTTCTTTATAAGTTTGTAGTGATTCAGTTATTTAGGGAAAGATTAAAGGTTAATTTTTTATTCTCCTTTCTTTCCCTGTAATAATGAAATCTGCTAAGGATTGACACCTAAACCATAAATTAAAATTGAAAAATTCTATGGTTTAGGTTTTTGATTATCTTTGTTTGTTCACGCAGCAGCTTTTTCAGGTGATTTGTGTTTGCGTGTAGAAGTAGTTTTTGGAGTAGGGGTTGTATTATTCTTTTTTGGTCTTCCTCTGCGTTTTGGTTCTGATTTAATTTCTTTTGCAGGTGGTAAAAGTTTTAGTGTAGGAACAGGAAAAGGAATGGTTTCACTTTTCATGGTTTCGTCAGATGAAATATCATTTTCTAATTTCATGTTCCAAGGGTCAGGTAATGGTTGAACAATAACTGGTTTATTGACTTTAGGAATTGATATTGATATGTTGTCCGGTATAACTGATGTTGTAGCTTGTATTAATTGAAAAATCCCAGCAATAAAATCTATAAACATCGCTACAAAGAAAGTAACACAGATAGCTTCTATCATTAAAGTAAGTACAGATTGCATAATTATCTCCTGAAATACAGTGAATTTTGATTTTCATGATTTTCACAAATGTTTCGCGTAGCGATATATCAATATTGTCACTATATTAAAGCAGTATTTATATGTCGTTAGTTAGGCTTTTTTGATGTATATGTAAAACTTAATTCTGTGTTCACTGTTTCTTCTTTTAACTATAAAATTTATTTTGCACAACTACTTATGTAATGTTTTTAAAGTATTCATTATGTCACTTAAAAAATAAAAAATAGGCACTGGGGAAGCAGTTCCCCAATACCCAGTTTTAAAGTAATCTAAAACTCTAGCAGTAATCTCAAAACAGACTAAGTTGAATACCCCCTACTTTATTGATACTGCTAGGAAAATCATGTATTTTGTTAATTGTGCTAGATGCAGAAGTTTGATAATCAATAGGTTTGATAGTCTTGACAATTTGAGAAATATCGCTAATCCATTTGATATTTTCAATGCTGCGACTAAACAATTTATCTACTATTCCTGGGTGAATGTGACATTCTTGAATACACCTTTCATCATCTAACCAAAAATCATCATCACTATCTTCACTACTCTCCTCATGAGATGACACCTCAGAAACATCTAAAGCAGCTTCATCCTCTTGTAAAATAGCATCAATTTCCTGCAAACGTTGGGAAATATCAGCAATCCTTTCTGTATGCGGAAAAGCTTGTCCTACAAGAGATTCAAGTCTAGCATTTTCAACTTGTGCATTTTCCAATTCTTCGTGCAATCTTGGCAGATATTCCGGTAATGAATCTATCAACGCATCAAGACTGATTAAAGGATGAGAACGCTGAAACTCAATACTTTCTCTTTTGTTGTTCATCACCCAGGGGAAATAATACTCATTTCCACAACATTTGATGTATATACCTAACTTATTATTACCAGGACGATAATAAGCATACACATCAAATCCTCGGTAATTAGCAATCTTTCTCGCAGAAGTATATTGATTCTGGAAAATCTCTTTACACTCCAGAGAGATTCGTCTAGAAATTTGCGCTGCTTCTATGTCCTTTAACATTGGCTTGATTATTTGCAAGTCCTCCTGAAGCAACTCAATCTTGCGTTTTAAATCTTGAATTTTGCGATTCCAGTTATCTATATTCCAACCCAAACTAAATTGTTGTCTTTGATGACTCCTTTGTTGAATGAGTAGAGAATTCAACTCACTACGCAAATTAGACTCCTCAATTAACAGAGAATTTCCTGTAGCCATTGACTTAATTTGAGCATAGGAATAAACCCCCTGATCACAATCTTCTACATTATCTAAATCCTCACCATTCAGGAATTTAGTCGTCATTTCCTGCTTCCACTGTAAAGTTTGCCATCTAAGGGCATCCAGGCGTTCCGTAACATACCTAAATATCCAAACGAAAGGCAACGTAGAACCCATTAATTCCCCGTTTCCTTGTCTAATACCTCTCCCCTCTCGTTGAGTTAAGTCAGAAGGTCGCCAAGGGGCATCTAGGTGGTGTATAGCCCATAATCCGCGACGGTGGACATTGCAACCTGTACCTAATTTCTTTGTACTTCCCAGTAGAATACGCACCTGACCAGAATCAACTAACTCAAACAGTTTAGTCCGTTTAGATTTGTTGAAATCATGAACAAAGGCAATTTGTGATTCTGGAATACCTAATGCTATAAACAGCATTTTCAAATACAAATAAGTGCTGTATTTATCTGGTTTAGGAATACTAGCATCACAGAATATTAACTGAGTTCCCTTGACATTATTTGTTAGCTTCCAAATTTGCCAACTATTCCAAACACACTCATGTAACTTGCTGGTATCTGCTTCTTTAGTTTCTCCCAATAAGCGCATAGTTAAAGCAGCTTTTGTGAGATCCGTTGTTACCTTCAGCATATTATCAATGCTAGGTGCAACCTGCCGAGTGTAAATTTTCTCAGCCCTTTTGAGAGCTTCCCTCAGAAATTGTAATTGTGCTGGAGATGGTTCTACAACAACATCAATAAACTTAGGTTTTGGACGTTTTAAAACATCACCAATGTTATCATTTGTGCGGAGGTCAACAAATTGATCCATTAGCCCTCGGAGAGCTTGGATATTGCAGAAACTCTTAAACCGAGTTACTACTTTGTATTTACCACTCGCAGTAACTTCAGCAGAAGAAGTAGGTTCTGCAAATTGACTAGCCCATTCATCGAAAGTTTCTATTCCCAATTCTCGTAATTTAGGAAGTTAAAACATCCGCATCCAGTTAAATAATTCTGCCATAGTATTAGACAGAATTGTACCCGTTGCACCAATTACTTTTCCTGTGAATTGGGAACAAGTTTCTGTGAGCATATCTCCCAGAGTATGCAGAATCTTCATGTACGTATCACTAGCACGTTGACTCCAATTATTGGGAATACCTCTGATGTTGTACATTTTGGTGATGATAGATAAATTCTTAAATTCATGAATCTCATCTATCACCAACATATCTGTCAAATTATCAAAATCAATGTGATTATCTTTTCTTGTTGATGCTGTTACCTTGTTAATTTTACTTTCTAGGCTTTTTAACGCCTTCTTTAGCTGTTTAGTGGTGATTCTGTTGTTGGATTCGTTTCTCAAGAAAGCTTGGAGAATTTCTTTTTCTTGATTGTGGAATGCTAATTGATAATCCTCCGATAATGCTAAACTGAAGAATTGGGAGTGAGTAATGATAGTGCAATCAAAATCTCCTGTTTGAATGGCAGCAGTGAAGATTTTTCTACCTTCGGCATCTAGCTTTTCAGGAACTAATAAGTTTGCCATTGGATAGAGATATCTAAAACTCTCTTCAATTTGCTTTTCAGTGCCATTCAACACAACTAACATTGGTTTTTTGGCTAATCCCAACCGCCCACATTCCATGATGGCAGAAATCATGGTATATGTTTTACCAAGTCCTACATCATGGGCTAGAAAAGTGGCATTTTCTTCAAGTATTCTAGAAACACCATCTAATTGCCAATAGTTTAACTGCACATGAGGATTACTACCTGGAAGTTGGAGGTAATTACCATTGTATTTTCGGGCAGAGAAAACATTGATTTGTGTGTTGTAATATGTATACAATTCCACACATCTTTGTTGATTTTCCCAAATCCAATTTCTAAAGGCAGATTTGATTAATTCTAATTTAGCTCTGGCTTCTTCTGTCGCTTCATTAGAGGCTACAGTATTGATGGTATCCTTGCTTGCGTAAATAATGATTCTGGGGTCTTGACGATTTAATCCTTTTTCTAGAAGTTTGGCACTGTCAATGTAACTTGTGCCATATTCTGTAATATCGTCAGAATTTTCCCCTACAGTCCAAAAAGATGTGCTGGATGAAGTAATGTGAGATATCGTTACTTTTATTTTCAATATCTCTTTCGCAAACTGCTGGTAAATTTCTGGTTTAATCCAGTTTGTACCTAGCATTATGTGAATTTTCTTGTTCAAGATTTTATCTTTTTGGGAATCTGTGAGAGAATTCCAATCAATATTCGATGTTTCTAGACAAGCAAGTTTGATATCTTCTGTAGCATCGGGAAGCATTGGTAATGGTTGAACTGCTTTAAGTGCTTCTATGTTTTTTGGTAAATTAACTGCGATCGCTTCTTGCAGTTTTCTGTAAACGTTACCAGATAAATATTGAGCCGCGAGTTCCCATTTCTGGCCAATTGGATTATAAAAGATGAGATTATCAGCATCGAGTTGTTGAATAATTTCCTCTGGAGTCAGGTGGCTAATTTCTGAGATATAATCCAAATCTAAGCAACCTTTGATATTCAGAGAATGGGTTAAAGCATCTTGGGCTGAATTGACTTTTGTGGGAGCAGAATATGAGCGACAGACTCGTTTAGAGAAAATATCAGCTAATTTGTAATTGCTCTTTTCTAGAGTCCTGACTAAATAATAGTTGGGGTCTTTCCCTAGATGTATTAGGTTGTACTTGCTATTGATTCTCCCCCATTTACGAATGAATGAGTTGTAGCTGTTTTTTAGTTCTTGTTGAAGTTGTGTTAATTCCTCATCATTTACTGTTTGTTGGGCATTGATGACTTTTATTAAACAACTACGTAGCTGCCAAAAATCCTCAATTCTATTTCTCTCTACTGTTTCTACTAAAACTAAATGGCTTTTCGCTCTTTGATAAATTTGATTTTCATGAATACAAAAAGCCATTTCTTTAATATGTTGCAGTTCAGGTGGAACTAATAGTAGTTCTTCACCTTGCTTTCTAGGAAAGTAGTTAACATTTAAAGGTATTTTACACAATGCTTCAGATAAATCTCTACCATCATCTAAAAGAGCAAAACCTTCACCGTACATTTTATTAATGCTTGGTGTACCTAGTAATTGATGTACATGAGGATAGATTCTCTGTTGTAAATGTGTGTATTGGGGAGATTTTCGCAGTTGATCTTGATAATATTTGTCAAAACTTCTGCCTTGAAATTCACTCAGGAAATATTCGTTGAGATGAGCTTTAGTTTTGTCACCTTCATTACCCCAATCTTGAGGAACAATTTGTACTTCTTGAGTATTTATCCATTTTGATGTATTAGCATGACGAGGATTTTTTACTTTTTGAAAGATTAGCAGAATGGGGCTAACTTGAGTTCTAGCTATGGTGTTAAATACTCCACTAGGAAGTCTTACGGCTGTTACCAGTTCTAGTTTTTGTCCTAACCAAGCTCGGAACTTTTGAGAACTGGGAGCGTCTAAAGTGTAGGTAGAAGTAATGACTGCAATTAACCCTTCTTCTCTCACTAAGTCGGCAGATTTGGCTAGAAAATAGTTATGGATGCTGACTCCCAGAAAGTTATATTTTGAGTCATTTACTCCATAGTCACCAAAGGGAAAATTCCCACATACCAAATCAAAATATCCTTCGGGGAAGCTGACTTTTTCAAAGCCCTGATTATAGATTTGAGCTTCGGGATATAAATGTTTGGCTATGGTAGCGGGTGTTTTATCTAATTCAATTCCAAATAGTTTTGAGTTGTAGCGTATATCTTCTGGCATGAGTCCAAAGAATAAGCCAGTACCGCAAGCTGGTTCTAATATTCTGCCTCCTGTAAATCCTATGCGTGATAGCATTTCCCAAATACTACGGATGATTTTTGGTTCTGTATAATGGGCATTTAATATGCTACTGGCAGCGTTATTGAATTCATCTTGATTCAGTAAAGTTAGCAATTCTTTTTGTGCTTTAGCAACCCATCTGGTTTGTGGATTTAAACTAAATATTTCTGGTAAACAGCCCCATCCGTTAAATTTGGCTAGTGTTTGTAGTTGCTCTTGGGTGGGAGTGGTGTTGAGATTTTGCAGGGTAATAATTGCCTGTTTGTTGTTTTCCCATCTTTGTTGGGGTGTGGTTTTTAATTCTGATTCTATTGTTGAGTTGATTGTAAACATATTCCATTACCAAAAAATAGTTTTGGTAATGGGCGCATAGCGCAAAGTTACAATTTAAATATGTTATAGATATTCGCATTCAAGTGAAGTATAGGCAGTAATAATTAAACGCAGATAATTTTGTACTTCATTAGACTAGGAAATGCTATATGTGCATCTTTAAAGTAAAATGATATCAGAGAAAAAATATAGCTTACATTCATTAGTAAGCCATATCATTTATAAATAATTTGTGAACATTTATGGTTGAAATTTTTACATTGACAGGTTGAAAAGCTTGAGAATTTGAATGTTGAACAGTATTAGATATGCCTCCAGAAGTTCTTACTAATTGTTTTTAAGCTGACAACTTTCCTGTTATTACCAGATTCTGATGTATTTTCACCTTGAACAGATTCAGTTGCCAATAAAGATTTTAGTATTGATAGTTGGTGGTCTACGTCTCCTACATGACGGTATATTAAAGATGGTATTATTTTCATACCCAAAGGTGTAGGGACAATTTTGAGATATTGGTTTAACGTTTCTAAATAATTGCTATTGGCAAATTGTCTTTCAGCTACATAAGGGCGTAATATTTCTAGTAATTGAATAGCTCTTTTAATTTCCGAAGAATCAGAATTATTGTCAATTTAAGCTTGGCTTTCTCGGTAGCCTTTCATTTTCTTTTCAGCAACGAGATTGTTGAATTTAGAAACTGCTTTTTGATAGTTACCACAAGCATGAACTTTCTGCTGAGATTTATATCCTACTCGACCCCATTCAACAGTTAAATTTTCTTGCTCAACTTTTGCACTCCAGAACTTATTGCTATTCTGGGCAGCATCTACAAACACTAAGTATATTTCCATAATTGGCCTGTTGATATTTTAAGGTGTGGTTGTCAGCTAAATACTTGAATTAGCGGTGCAGTGAAAGATAGCTGCTCACCGGATGTCATAGTTTCATTCAGGAAGTTGTAAGGACTGGTAGAACGCTGTTCTAATTGCTCTGCAAGAAAATAAGCAATAATACTTATGAGTCAGGTACTTGCAATTAACTTCGCAATTTGCTAAGATTAGTCTGTTAACTTCTAAAGCCTAACTTCTTCTTATTCGTCAAGGAGAGGTCTTTAGTTACTGAATAATCAGGAGAAAACATCATGAAAGGAATTTTTATTTGTATCAGAGGAAAACCCTATTATGCGAATTGTTTCCAAAACCAGACTCGAACAAGCTTGTGAGAAGCACCCAGACGCTGAAGCAAGCATACAATTTTGGAAAAAACTTGTAAAAGGGCAAAAATGGAATAGTTTTACAGATGTTAAAACTACTGTACCTTTTGCACCTGACCAAGTTAAAAACTTCGTCATTTTTAATATTGGAGGTAACAAATACAGATTAATAACCTGTATTGATTACAAGAAAAAAGCTATATATATCCGTGAGTTTCTTACTCATGCAGAATATAGTAAAGAAAACTGGAAAAATGACGACTGGTTTGGTAGCTAATTGTAAATAAAATTCCATTAGATAAAACTAAGATTAATGTTTTATTAATCCTAGTTTTATTGAACAAACAATACGATGAACATGAAATGCTACATCAAAACACTAGCTACATAGAATTAATTACGTCTTTCCCTCCTCGTACCATACAATCTGAAGAAGATTTAGAGAAAACTCAAGCAGTAGTTGATAAGCTTCTTGATAAAGGAGAATTAACCGAGGCGGAAGAAGATTATTTGGATCTGTTGGGAATTTTAATCCATGAATATGAGCAGCAACAAGATTTAATTCCTGATATTTATGGAGTAGACCTTCTCAAAGTTTTGATTGCAGAATTAAATCTCAAACAAAAAGATTTAGTTCCTATCTTTAAAACTGAATCAATTGTTTCTGATGTACTCAATGGTAAACGTAAATTAACTGTTGAACATATCCAAAAACTTGCGGATTTTTTTAAAATTTCACCTGCTGTATTTTTCCCAGAAAATCCATTACAGCGAGATTTCTTAGAGGCTGCTTAAAGTTTGACTATCCAAGCATTTACCAGGTGAAATGGATATTTGCATCTTTGTTCGATTAAATAACTCAAAAACATTTGAGAAACAGAAACGCTCCTAGTTTACTATTAGGAGCATTTTTGTATGCGATTAATAGGTGAGTGAGTACAATGATTGATTACTCATTTACCAGAGATAGGGAAAGGGAGCGCACTACCAAAGGCGATCGCTCTTCGCTCTTTTGTTGTGTATTAATTAGTACGAAACCTAGAAGTACGAAGGCTTCTCTTAGAAACCTGCACAGAACTAGAAGCTGGTCGTGCTACCTTTGACCACGACTGCATCCGTTCAACAGCAGCAGCATCTTGAACAGCTAAAGGTGTAATATTTTGCTGGCAATTTTCTAAGTCAGCTAGTGTTACCTGCTGTGGTCTACCTTCATCAAAAGCTAGTAGTGCGGCTTCTGAGGCCAGAGTTTCCAATTCAGCACCGCTAAACTTGGTGGTACTAGCAGCGATCGCCTCCAAATACTCTTGAGGAACTTTTATACCGTATCTTTCTAGATGAATCTTGAGAATTTGGCAACGTTCTGGTTCTGTGGGGAGGTCAACAAAAAAATTTTCGTCAAACCGTCCTTTGCGCTTGAATTCAATCGGTAAAGCAGTTGGGTCATTACAGGTTGCTACCACAAACACTCCTGCTGTACACTCAGACATGAAAGTGAGGATATTCCCTAGAATCCTTTGTGAAACTCCAGAACTATCGCCATTAGCGGAAAGTGCTTTCTCTACTTCATCAATCCATAACACACAAGGAGCGATCGCCTCAGCCGTACTTAGTGCGCGGCGGACATTACCTTCAGATTCTCCCACCAGACTACCCAGCATTGAGGCTATGTCTAGTTGCAACAATAGACCTGTCCGAAATATATAACGGAAAAATGGTAGAACGGTAAATGAAAAATATACCGTGGTTCTACCAAAGATGAAAAATATTACCAATTATATACATATGTACCCAAAACGCGCTAGGGGTATACTGGGAATCAGCTATGATCAATTTATTTCATTGATGGAGGTGGCGAAG
>NZ_BJCE01000182.1:0-11129 GCF_005402885.1 Sphaerospermopsis reniformis | reverse complement strand
GGTGACTGGGGACTGGTGACTGGGGACTGGTGACTGGTGACTGGGGACTGGTGACTGGGGACTGGTGACTGGGTAATCAATTTTATGTTTTCTAATCAACTATTCCCAATTCCCAATTCCCAATTACCAATTCCCAATTCCCAATTCCCAATTCCCAATTCCCAATTCCCAATTCCCAATTCCCAATTCCCAATTCCCAATTCCCAATTCCCAATTCCCAATTACCCATTACCAATTACCAATTACCAATTACCAATTACCAAATAAAAAATTCATGCAAAGTCAAATAGCTAACACTACGATCATTGAACAAAATCGTCATGGGACTGTAGATGCCCATCATGAAGCACATCCAGATCATCGTTTATTTGGTTTGGTCGTGTTTCTTATTGCTGAAGGTATGATTTTTATGGGTATGTTCGGTGCTTATTTAGCTTTCCGTTCTACCTTACCTGTCTGGCCACCGGAAGGTACACCAGAGTTAGAACTGTTGTTACCTGGTGTGAATACTATCAATTTGATCGCCAGTAGTTTTGTCATGCACAATGCTGATACTGCCATCAAAAAGAATGATGAAAAGGGAATGCGTACTTGGTTAGCTATTACTGCGCTGATGGGTGCGATTTTCTTGGTAGGCCAGGTTTATGAATATACTCATCTGGAATTTGGTTTAACTACCAATCTTTTCGCTAGTGCGTTTTATGTTCTCACCGGCTTTCACGGTTTGCACGTAACCATAGGGGTTTTAGCGATTTTGGCAGTGTTGTGGCGATCGCGTACTCCCGGACACTATAGCAATGAACATCATTTCGGCATAGAAGCCGCTGAATTATACTGGCACTTTGTGGACGTAATCTGGATAATTTTGTTCGGATTAATCTATTTACTGTAGGTATTTATTTTGTGGTTATTCACTCCACTTGAATTCCAGTCCCCCATCCAGGGGGTTTTTTTGTTGCTGGTGATTGGTGATTGAACGGGGCGTTTTTTAGAACTTACACCACTTGTAAAAGGAATATCAGCTAACCAGAATTCACCCGGTTGTATAGTTGTCATAAAGTCCTTCGTCTTCTGGAGTGTAGCCTTTTAAAAATGCGTCATGGCTGCGAGTACCTATGGGAGAATTTGGTTTTGGTTGGATAGTAATTATCCAATTTCCTGCTCCTATACTTTCTGTTAAATATTCAGGTAAAGTAAATTTTTCCCCTGGTTTAAGTTCAATTTCATAAGTTATATTAACTACTTGATTTTTCATAGTTTTTGGGAGAATGTGAGTGCATTTTTACAATACCGTTTCTTTGTGAGTAAGGCTGCGCTAACCTATTTCTTTTTGTGTGTCTTTTGCTTTAACCTGCTTGTCGCCCCTCAACAAGCAAACTCTGAGCAGGATATATATTTTTCATTTGCGGAAATACGTTGATTAATTTTGATGTTAACTCCTGTTGGTATCGTTTTCTGGCTGTTATTTCATGTGATTTTGATCAACTCCATAGCTGTCCAGAGGAAATAAATCTCTTACCTCCCCTGCTTGCTTCATTGCTCACAATTATCTCTCTCTTCTGCATTAATCCATAATTATCAATTATCAATTTTCAATTATTTTGACGTGGTTTTTTCTTGGAAACTGTAATGATTGGTAATGGTGGAGTAGAGGGTTGAGGTGGTAAATAATGTTGCACCACAGTTTCCTCTGGCATGGGGGGTTGCTGCTGCACCCGCCATAATTTAAAGGCTAAAGCTACTACTGTTGTTCCTAAACCAAAGGTGAATAAAGACCAGCTATCATCTAAACCCCCAATCAGTGCATCTACTATACCCATTGTAACTAATACACTAATGATAGGTTCTTTCCGGTAGGCTGACTTCAAAAAACGAGGTAATATAGCGTTCATCACAGCTTTCTTTCCGCTAACTTTTCTTGTAAATTGTTCCACAATAGCGCAATTGCTATTCAATTATCATTTCTAGCTATCAAGTCATCTCACATTATAGTTTTCTGGGTTCAAAATAGATGTGGGGTAATTCACCATACTCTATACAGATATTGCGCTACTTTTTCCATAAATTAAAACCAGCTGGTTGATCCAACTGGTTTTTACTCTTCTAATTTCTAGCTTACATCTGAAATCGTTGGCTTGTGGTGGAAACTATTTCAAACCCAACCAAGCAAGTACACCTTGATTAGTGACATATTCAATCACGACCATTAAGATAAAACCAATCATAGCTGCACGACCGTTTAAACGTTCAGCATATTCGTTGAATCCAAACTTGGGTTCTTCTAATTTGGGGGTGACGGTTGGTTGTGGTTGTGTCATGATCAAAAGTTCCTCTCTGAAACAATGGTGATTGGCAAACGAAACTTAACTGTCTTTTCTGAAATAGTGATGGGGTTTGAGCTTGAGATTCTTATGCAAGTTCTTATGCAAGAATCTTGGATAGCGTGATACAAACCCTTGCTTTACAATTTTTAATGTTTCTTTATCTATTGTAAGAACTGTGGAAGATTCGTCAAGGGAGGAGCGATCGCTAAATTTGCAATTTTGAATGATTGAATACGGACGGAGTGGAACAAATACTGCACTCTAGAGTGAATCATAGTGAATCCAAAATTATTAGAGGTTAATTAGAGGTTATAAATAAATGGAAATCGGTGTACCTAAAGAAACTAAAGATCAAGAATTTCGGGTGGGTTTGAGTCCTTCTAGTGTGAGGGTTCTCACGGAAAGCAGTCATACTGTGTTTGTAGAAACTATGGCTGGTGATGGTGCTGGATTTACAGATGATGATTACCGTAGTGCGGGAGCAAAAATTGTTGATACAGCAGAATCTGCATGGCATCGGGAGATGGTTGTTAAGGTCAAAGAACCTTTAAAAACAGAGTATAAGTTTTTGCGAGAAGACCTGTTATTATTTACTTATTTACATTTAGCGGCTGATCGGCAATTAACAGAAAATTTGATTGATGCTGGAACTTGTGCGATCGCCTATGAAACTGTAGAACAACCAGGAGTAAATAGACTACCTTTGCTCACGCCCATGAGTATTATTGCTGGTCGGTTAGCTGTACAATTTGGGGCAAGATTTCTAGAACGTCAACAAGGTGGTAGAGGTGTACTTTTAGGCGGTGTACCTGGAGTTAAACCTGGTAAAGTCGTCATTTTAGGCGGTGGTGTTGTGGGAACAGAAGCCGCTAAAATTGCTGTAGGTATGGGTGCTGGAGTACAAATTTTAGATGTGAATGTAGAACGGCTATCTTATTTAGAAACTTTATTTGGTTCTAGAGTAGAATTACTTTATAGCAATTCTGCCCACATTGAAACCGCAGTTAAAGAAGCTGATTTAGTCATTGGTGCAGTGTTAATACCAGGTAAAAAAGCACCTATTTTAGTATCTCGTGAATTGGTGAAACAAATGCGTCCTGGTTCGGTAATTGTGGATGTGGCTGTTGATCAAGGTGGATGTGTGGAAACATTACACGCCACATCTCACACCAATCCAGTATATATTGATGAAGGTGTGGTACATTATGGCGTTCCTAATATGCCCGGTGCTGTACCTTGGACTTCTACTCAAGCGTTAAATAATAGTACCTTGCCTTATGTTGTGCAGTTGGCTAATTTGGGTGTGAAAGCTTTAGAAGTTAACCCCGCTTTAGGTAAAGGTTTGAATGTGAAAAATCATCGTTTAGTACATCCCGCTGTACAAGAGGTTTTTCCTGACTTGGGTAAATAGGTGACAGGTGACTGGTGACTGGTGACAGATATAAGTTTTTTGAGAGTTTGCCTGTTGCTGTTGTTCTTGTGTTTGCGCGAGGGGGTGGGTGTAAAAAATGGATGTTGTCAAAAAATGCCTGTATCTCTTGATAGGCTTGACTTTGAGGCTATTCATGTTCTCTAGACCCTCGCGCACCTTACACAGACTGGGTTTCAGCCTCCTGCTATTGCAATTCAAATTAAGTAAGTCGGCTTGAAAAAACCGAGGTATGTTACAAAAGGTAAATCCCCTGAAAGTCTCTTCCCTCTTGCCTTTTGCCTTGCCATAACGATAAATTTTAACGCCTACCTACTTACTCCCTATTAGGGATTGAAACTTAAAATATTGCCAACCTCTGCTTTCATTGGCTAATAAATTGCAATTCAAATTACTCCTATTAGGGATTGAAACAAATTATTTTCTCTGTCTAATTCCTTTTGATGGTTCAAATACAAATTGCAATTCAAATTACTCCCTATTAGGGATTGAAACCACCTATTGCATACATTTCCTTGCCCCTATTTTTTTACCCGCTTATTTTCTCAAATTATTGCCACATCTCATCTTCAACCGTCTTGTCACCCGTTAAGGATGCTCCCATTAATTCTGGAAGGTTCTGCTTTCAATAATAGCAGATGCAGAGCCTCTATGATGGCATTCCTAGTCGGATACTGGGAAAGAGAGACGAGAGAACGGCTAAAGGCGAAATATAAGCAATTTTTATCTATTTTTTTATATTTCTCTTGTTAATGAATTGATAAAAATTTGGTTACAAGAGCAAAAATTAAGAGATGATAGAGTTGATTGTATTAAAGGAAGATAATTGTCACCATGAATCAATTATTAGATGAATCACTGTCTTTGCAAGTTGCCGAAAGTATCAAAAGTAAAGCGAAAAAACCTTTTGATAATGCTTATAAAGCAGTTTTAGCAACCGAAGGTGCAAAGTATGTTCAAGGTTTTATAGTTTTTAGTGGTCATCCATTCAAACCTGTTGAACACGCTTGGATTGAGTTAGAAAATGTAATTATTGATCCGACTTTTCCTCATTTAAAAAGAAAAGCAGAGAACATTTGGTATTTTCCTGCTCAAAGTTTGACTGTGAAAAAGCTAAAAGCAATTATTGAAGAATCAGAGGAAGATTATCCTGAAGATGATCCTTTACCCATTTATGGTGATGCACCTTATGAATATTATGGGGATGTAATGTTAGGTGATCAAAAATATTTGGATGCTTATCAAGCTGCTGAGGTTAAATGTCGAGAAATTAATGGTTTAGATGCGGAGAAAAATTAATATTAAATAGGAGTCAGGAGTCAAGAGAGGAGGTAGGGGAGGAAAAGTTTTTGAATAATAACTAATGACTAATAACTAATGACTTTAATACGATTTACCATCACTACCAAAGTATTCTCTGTAGCTGCAAATTTTATCACCGCGCACATCAAAGGCAACTGCAACCCGATTTTTATAAGGTTGTCCTAATAAGTTGCCTTCATCCCGAAATTCAAAAATAACTGTTTTTTCGTTGCTGGTAATGTTGTCTAAAGAAGTTAGCTTTAGTCCAGGTTTAAAGGCTTCAGAAACATATTCAAAAAATTCTTTTGCTCGTTCTTTACCTGTATTTAAACCTTGAAATTTACCCATTGGAAACCAAAAGGTAAAATCATCGGTAAGCATATCAAGAAAATTTTGCCATTCACCAGTGGCTAAACCTTGTTTAAAATGCTCAAATGCTTGTTGAGCAGTTTTTAAAGTGTTTTCTGATGTATTCTTCATTTATGTTGTTATCAATTATCAATTATCAATTGATCAAAGAAGCGATCGCAGTTCCGTTATAGTTTTACTTGATAGTTTTACTATGGTTGTGCGATCGCCCTAATTAATTGACACCTAGCCAAAGGAATCAATTCATCAATTATTATATTTCTGATCTTGTGAATATTGGGTGTAGTGTTATACCCATCAGGTGTCTCACCCCACGTTGATAATTTACAGCTATTTTCAGGTAAATAAACCACATTTTGATTTAGGTTTCGCGTCAACATGTGGTCTAAAGATATGAAAACTGCTGTAACAACCACCTTATTGCAATTTTCACCACTCAAAGGTTACACACCTTTTGAGGGGATGGCAAGATAGTAATCTACATCGTAAGATTATCTATCTTCTTCTCTTCGTGTTCTACCCTTCGGGAACACCTTTGGTGAACGTTTTTTCCTAGTTCATTATTTAGCAATGTCCAATAAAATTAAAATACTGGACATTGCTATTAATTTTATTGGAAAAAGCCCATCAACTTGTCGAATAAACCACGTAAAAAGCGCATAAACGAAGGTTTAGGTACTTATTACACTGATTTAATTATACCTAACCTTTGTTTAATTTCTTCAGCTAAATTTGCTAAAGCTACCTCTATTTGTTCACCTGTTTGTAAATCTTTGAGTGATGATTTTTCCGCTGCTGCTTCATCAGCACCAATGATCACACAAAATCTAATTCCCTGTTTATCTGCGGATTGAAATTGTTTACCCAATTGTTTTTTATCAAAATTGGTAACAACGTTAATTCCTGCTTGTCTTAATTGTTGTGATACCTTTAAATAAACAGGCATTAAATCTTCCTGCATATTCACTACCATTACCTGCGCTGGTGTGGGTGGTAATGTATTCAAAATCCCTGCTTTTAACAAGCGACTAATTAACCGCGTTAAGCCGATAGAAATGCCAACACCCGGCATTTTTTCCCCTAAAAACATTCCTACTAATTCTTCATATCTGCCACCAGAACAGATACTACCTAAAGCTTCATGTCCAATTAAACTTGTTTCGTAAACAGTTCCTGTATAATAGTTTAAACCACGAGCAATAGATAAATCAATACAGAAACGTTTATCAGCAACTCCTAAATCTCTGACTCCATTAATTACGGTTTCTAGTTCACTGACTCCTAAATTAAATTCTTCGGCTGATGGTAAGTTTAAACCTAGATATTTGAGTTTATCTAAAACATCATCAACGCTACCATCTATTTTGATAAACTCAATGATTTTCTCTGTTTGTTCTGAAGAAATACCTTCTTTTTCTAACTCTTGTTTAACTTTCGTTTCGCCGATTTTTTCTAAGTTATCAATGATGCCAATACAAGCTTTAATTTGGTTTTCAGCTACTCCTACAGATTGAAAGAACCCAGTGAGAATTTTTCTGTTGTTGATGCGAATGACAAAATCACCGATATTAATAGCTTCAAATATTTCGGTGATAATTGCTGGCATTTGGGCATCATATAATAAACTGAGTTTACCACGAGCCACAACATCAATATCACATTGGCGAAACTGCCGAAAACGTCCATCTTTTGCTCGTTCTCCCCGAAAAACTACATCCATTTGATAACGCGCAAAGGGAAAAGTTAATTCATTTAAATGCCGGGCAATATAAGCAGCAAAAGGAACAGTTTGATCAAATTTTAAAGCTCTTGCTTCTGAACCTGTTTCCCCAGATTTATCTTTTTCTGCTTGGCGATTTGGTGGTAAAATTGGATCAATACCATATATTATATTATCACCTTGATTTCCCTTGGCTTGCAGCACTTCTAACCTTTCTACTGCTGGGGTTTCAATGGGTGTAAAACCATAACTTTCAAAAACTTTACGAATTATATCTAATAAATATACTTCGAGACGCTTTTCGCTGGGAAGAAATTCGGGAAAACCGCTAGGAGTGGAAAAGTTGATTTTGTCGCTTTTTGCCATGCTTTTACCTTGTTGGTGAATAAGTAGTTATCATACTAAATTACAGCTATTTTCAGGTAAATGAACCACATCGTGATTTTGGTAATTGGTAATTGGTAATTGGTAATTGGTAATTGGTAATTGATAGATTTCTTTCTGTCACCTGTCACCTGTAACCTGTCACCTGTAACCTGTCACCTGTAACCTGTCACCTGTCACCTGTCACCTGTCACCTATCACCTATCACCTGTCACCTATCACCTATCACCTGTCACCTATCACCTGTCACCTATCACCTATCACCTATCACCTATCACCTATCACCTATCACCTATCACCTATCACCTATCACCTATCACCTGTCACCTATTCTGAATCATGAAACCACCAAGGATCTTTACTGGTGTTCATTTTAATCAAAAAGGCTTTTTTTCTGAGGAAGCGTTTTAAACCAGCAGGACCCATGCGCGAACCTCCTAAACCAGAAAATTTAAAAGCGTTTTTTTCTCCTTCGTGCATTATAGCTGTTAAACCGGCATCATTAATACTAATAGCTCCTACATCTAATTGCATTCCAATTTCTAATGCTAATTCTGCTGATTCTGCAAATATAGCAGCACTCAATCCATAAATAGAATCATTGGCTAAATCTATGGCTTCTTCAATACTAGAAAAAGGCATTATTGGCATAATTGGACCAAAGGTTTCTTCGTTCATGATTTTCATAAAATGGTGAACGTTGGTGATTACTGTGGGACGACACCACCAACCACCACCTATTTCTTCTACTTTACCACCACAGTGAATTATTGCTCCTTTGTCAACGGCATCTTTTAAATGTTCGTTAATAATTGCTGCTTGTTTTTCAGAAATGATTGGTCCTATTTCTCCGCTTTCAATTGTGGGATATGCTAGTTGCAAACGATGGGCTTTTGTGACTAATAAATGATAAAATTCTTCATATATAGATTCAGCTACATAAATTCTTTCAATTGATAAACATGATTGTCCTGTGTTGACGACAGAACCCCATAAAATTGCGGAAGCTGCTAAATCTAAATCTGCTGATTCTAAGACAATTGCGGGATCTTTTCCACCTAATTCTAAGTATGCGGGAATGAAGTTTCTAGCGGCAGTTTCTGCTACTACTCTTCCTGTTTCTACACTACCTGTAAAACAAATTAAATCTACTTCTTCTATTAAAGCCGCTCCTGTTTGTCCTGCACCTTCGACAAAATTTAAGGCATCTCTTAAATGGGGAATTGTATTTAATTTTGTCATCAAAGGTGCAACAAACCTGGGTGTAAGTTCACTCGGTTTTACTATCACCGCACAACCTGCTAATAAGGCGGGAATTGTATCAATTGTAGATAATAAAAGGGGAAAATTCCAAGGGCTAATTACACCAACTAGGGGGTAAGGAACAGCAGTTTGATGTAAAGCAATAAAGGGAATAGATGTGTTTTTGGCGGTTTCTTGTAATAGCTGGGGAGCTAAATTACACCATCTATCAATGCTATTTAAAAAAGAGTCTATTTCTAATATTGATGTTGCTAATCTACCTGTATCATTGACTAAGGCATCTGTTAATAATTTGCGTTCTGTTAATATCGCTTGTTTCCATTGTTTTAATGCTTCAATTCTACCTTCTATACCGATTTCTTGCCAAGCATTTTGTCCCCTACGGAGTCGATGACATTGCTGAGAAAGCAATTTCGGGGGTGGGGGAATGATGACATAATCAAATTTACCTGTGCGGGGGTTGCGGACTTCTATGGGTTTTGTCATTGGCAGGAACAGGGACTAGGGACTAGGGACTAGGGACTAGGGACTAGAGAATTATTTATTCTTCAAATTATGGTCAGTAGGTTAGAAAGTGGATATATCCCCAACTTATTCAAGAAGTCGGGGATCTGGGTATTATGTTTTTAGGTTATCATAATCAGGACTTACGCAAAAGGGAACGAAAGTAGGGGTAATTCATGAATTACCCGCAAGAATAAGGTTTTCAGTCACATCTTCCGTAAGTCCTAATAATATTAGATTTTATAGTAGATATTGACAACTATTGTTTCATAAACAAATATGAACTTAAATTTACCTATCCTTAACCAAATCGCTAACTGCAAAAACTTACTCATTGCGGGGATGGGAGGAGGTTTTGATATTTTTTGTGGTTTACCGATTTACTTTGAGTTGCGAAGTTTGGGAATAAAAGCTCATCTTGCTAATCTGAGTTTTTCTAACATTCAGTAAATGCTCAAAATTATGCAAAAACGACCATGAAGAATTGCAGAAAAAATTTCTTTACCTTTACCTTAAATTATTATAACTGACGAAAAATATCTATTAAACCGTGAAATTAAGGTATTATTAAAGATGTTAACTGTATGATTTTGGTGATGTCTACTTCTCAAAAATTGCGGGAATTACTCGCAGGTTCGGAAATTATTGTTATTCCCGGTGTCTATGACTGTCTGAGTGCGAAGTTAGTAGAAAAAACGGGTTTTCCAGTTGCTGCTACTAGCGGTTTTGGTATTGCTGCTTCTACCTTGGGTTTACCTGATTATGGTTTTCTCACTGCTACGGAAATGTTTTATAGTGTGGGAAGAATAACCCAATCAATTAATATACCATTAATTGCTGATTGTGATACTGGTTATGGTAATGCTTTAAATGTAATGCGGACGGTAAAAGATGCGGTACAAATTGGTTTAGCGGGGATAATTTTGGAGGATCAAGAATGTCCTAAAAAATGTGGTCATTTTGAAGGTAAGCGAGTTATTTCTATGCAGGAACACGCGGGAAAAATTCGTGCTGCTGTAGATGCTCGTGGTGATAGTGATTTGGTAATTATAGCCCGAACTGATGCACGCGCACCGTTGGGTTTAGAAGCAGCTATTGAACGGGGAAAATCTTATATTAATGCGGGTGCAGATGTTTTGTTTATCGAAGCTCCCCAATCTGTGGCAGAATTAGAAATCATTGCTGATTCTTTTCCTGATATTCCTTTAGTTGCTAATATTGTGGAAGGTGGAAAAACACCGGAAATTACAACCGCAGAATTACAAAGTTTGGGTTTTAAAATTGTCTTTTTTCCCTTGACTGCGCTGATGGTTGTCACTGAAGTAATGAGTAATTGTTTTCAACATCTAAAAGAACAGGGAAATACAGCTAATTTATCGGGTTTGATGGGTTTTCAAGATTTTCAAAATTTGATGGGTGTTCCTCAATATTTGCAAGTTGAAAAGAAGTATAAAGAGTAAGTTGGTGATTGGTGATTGGTGATTGGTGATTGGTGATTGGTGATTGGGAAAAATCAACTTTTAACTATCACCACATTGATCAATCTTTGGAGTTAGACTAAATAATAACAGCATACAGTGATTAATTATGGTTAACTCTCCTTTAGTTTTAACAACTATCCCCACTGATACTTGGGTAGAAGCAACTTGGGAAGATTTTCTCACTTTTGCAGTTCAAGGAGTCAGGAGTCGTAGGGGCGAAGCATTCGGAAAATAGCCTGTGATAAAAATTGATAATTTATCGTCCGAATGCTTCGCCCTTACAGGAAAATAGCCTGTGATAAAAATTGATAATTTATCGTCCGAATGCTTCGCCCTTACAGGAAAATAACCTG
>NZ_BJCE01000181.1:0-11157 GCF_005402885.1 Sphaerospermopsis reniformis | reverse complement strand
CGGAAAAAGTGTGCATTTTTTGGGATTTCAAGAGATGGCAAAGAAATTTTCAAATCTTCTCCTGACTCCTGACTCCTGACTCCTGACTCCTATGCCCTCACGGAAAGACTTTCTCAGCAACCCCTATGTAGACGCAGGACTTTTTCAGCATCCCCTAATTAGATACATCACCATTTCCATCAATTTTGCAATTGAGTCATGAGTCTTGATTTATGAGTCTTGATTTATGAGTCCTGATTTATGAGTCTTGATTTATGAGTCTTGATTTATGAGTCTTGATTTCTTAGCTATTAGTTGCCGATTATTTTCTCCCCTACTTCTCCATCTTGCCATCTGCCCCAGGTTCTAGCTTTTATTCACCGTCTGTCAAAGGTTTTACGACTTTAGCGATCGCCTCTTGGATAAATACTTTTATAAATTCGTCTCGGCGATTCATCTGAAATTGCTGCTGTACTACTTCCGTCATTCCCCCATCACCCCAATCTTGATCATGGCGAAAATACTCAATAAAGCTTTTGCCGGCAATGCGCGTTAAATAAGCTGCTGTTACTCCTTGAATAGCGCGACCAATGATAAAAGTAGCAACATGAAGTTGCAAAGCCGTTGATAGTAATTCAATAGCTCCTTTAACAATACCTAAACCAGCAATGGTTTTTCCTAAAGATAAGGCTAATTCTCGCCCCCGTTCCATATTCAAATCACAACCGTAAACCCTGCCAATTTCTACCACCATTTGGGCGTTAACTGCGGCGGTAGCTAGTAAGTCTACCACTGGTAAAGGAGTTACAGAAACCACACCAGCGCCGATCCATTGATAGCGGTCTACAATTTTATCAGCTTGACGGCGACGTTGAGAATCAATTAATTTTCGGGCTTCTTCTCCTAAGCGGAGAGATTGTAAAAGAATATTATCTGCAACTAAATCTTCACCTTCAGCCCGTAGTACAGAAGCCATACGTCGCAATAAGGAGACTATATCTGGTTCTGGTTGGAAAATTTCCCCGGTTTCTAATTGTGCGGGTTGGGGGTTAGCAGCGATCGCCACCACATCATTACTAGCAATATAATCTTTTACCCGTTGACGCAACTTAGTTAAGATAGCTTCTTGATCCTCATCTGTATATAAATCAGTTTTATTGAGAACCAAGAGCGATCGCTTACCAATTTCTGCTAAACCCTTCAACGGCTCATATTCAGAACGCCGTAAATCATTATCTACCACAAATAATAATAAATCTGCTTCCGTCGCCAAAGCCCTGGCCAGTTGTTCTCGTTCTGTGCCGGCAACTCCCGCTTCTAAAATTCCTGGCGTATCGGTAATTAAAATTTTTCGTTCTAATCCCTTTAAGCGTAAACAATAGGTTTCACCAACCTGAGTTGTACCCATTGGCGCATTTACCTGCCCGACTATCCGCCCCATAATCGCATTTACTAAGGAAGTTTTGCCAGCACTCCCTGTTCCAAACACCACTACTTGAATTTCCCCCCGTGCTAAATTCGCTTCTATTTCCTTAGTGCGACTCAGTAAAGCTTGACGGGTAACTTCATCTTGAATTTGTGCCACCTGTTGACGTACAGCTTGCAGAGTGCTAGAAGCCGCATCAGACTTAGCCGCAGGAATTTGGCTAGGGGTAACGCGTCTGCGATTACGTCGTGATTTTTCCTCACCAGACCGCAAAACCAAAACATAATATATAAAGGCTGCAACCAACCCTGCCAAAAGAACAATCAGCAGCAACAGCAGCAGATTACCTAATAGGGGAGAATAGGATAGTTGCCAATAAAGCCGAGTCAGGGAATCAATCAGCCACAGGGCTAACCCCAAAATGATAATCAAACCAACAATGAGCGTGACTAGGCGAGACAGAGGCATGAATCACAAAAATGAGAGGATATTAAGTAGGCAGATGCTTCTGATCTTAATCGTCGTCATCAACTACGTACAGTACAAAAAGACAAATTTTGCTAAACTCAGATGCAGTGCATATCCAATGTTCCCTTAAATTCAGTCAACAGCGAATAGTGCAGAAGATTGGTAATATAATGTTAAGAATCCGCGTTTAGTTGGTTCGCGGAAGTGGGGAGTTAGAGGATTTGAAAAGCATCTAATTTTTTATTTAGAAAGGGATGAGTATATTTAAATTGTTCGATTAATTCATGCTGCACGGGATATTTCACAGATTTTAGCTGAAGAAGAATAGTTATGATTAAGGTAAAAATATACGATCAAATGGTTGCTTGCGATAACGCCGATAAATATTAAAGTCTTTGTCTAGAGTTGCAATAGCAGAGATATTTAATCTTTCCGAAATAGCAATCAGCGATAAATCGGTAAAATCTCCTGGTAGATCCTGATAACTTGTGTTAAGTTCCTGGATTCTTTCATAGTCCGATGGCAGTAAATGTTCACATAAAAATACTTCCAGTGATAAAGCAGATAAAAATTCGTTCTGCACTTTTGTATTTGGGGCAAGTAACCACATCACTTCTGTAACACAGGCAATTGTTGTGATGAGTTGACTGGTACAGGTACTAAAAAAATTAATAACTTTTTGGTGATACTTGTCTTTACGGTCATAGAAGGCAACAAGAATCCCAGTATCAATTAATATTAGGGGATAATTATTATTCATGAGTTCTTGTTTGATGTCTTGCTTGAATTATGTCAGAAATTGCTTTTTTGCGTACATCTCTATCTGACAAATCTCCTGATCCTTCTAGTAAAAATTTGGGATAACCGCCCATTCTTTCTAATACTGTTTTAGGTGGAGCTTGATAGTTGTTAACAGATGTTTCTAAAGATGAGATAAATTTTAAAACAAGTGAAATTTGTTGATCATCAAGGTTGGCAATCGCTTCTAATAGTTTTTGGTGTGGACTGGTGGAGTACATAGAAATTTATTACTGTTGTGATAATTTACAGTTTAGCAAATAAGAAAAGCGATCGCATCTTTTCACATTTTTCAAATAGCGATACCTTCGGTAAGCTATCTCTACGAGACGCTACGCGAACGCTAACGCACTCCCCACATCCCCAAAAAGCGATCAATCTCTCATTCTCACTGTAGCAGAATAGCAGTTTTAGGTATTGGGTTTGAATAACAAAAGTATAGTCATATATCCATATTTTGTTATCTCAACCCAAGCTATTGCTAAACCCGTACAAATTCAACGGATAAACCCCCTCTAAGTATTAACACAAATAAATAAGTCTAAACTCAACAATTCTTAAATCTTAACGCCCATACACAATTATAAAATGCTTCCCAAAAATTCAAGAAGATTCTTAATATTTGCAACAATAATGAAGATAACAGCTTGGAGTCATTACCCGTGAACCCTCCTACCACCACCCCAACACAAACCCAAAATCGCAAAGCGGATCATATCCGCATCTGTCTAGAGGAAGATGTCCAATGTCAGCACGTTACTACCGGACTAGAAAAATATCGTTTTATTCATTGTTGTTTACCGGAATGCGATCGCACTGACATTGATATCAGCACGACTTTTTTAGGAAAACAGCTTCACGCACCAATCTTAATATCTTCCATGACTGGAGGAACAGAACGCGCAGGAATGATTAACCGTCGTTTGGCAGAAGTCGCCCAGCAATATAAACTAGCGATGGGTGTAGGTTCTCAGCGTGTAGCTTTGGAAAAACCCCAAGTTGCTGATACTTTCGCTATTCGTAAATACGCCCCAGATGTGCTTTTATTTGCTAATTTAGGTGCTGTACAACTTAATTATCAATGTGGTGTTGATGAATGTTTGCGAATTATTGAGATTTTAGAAGCTGATGCTTTAATTTTACACATTAACCCGCTACAAGAGTTCATTCAACCCAGAGGTGATACTAATTTCCGGGGATTGTTTGACAAAATTGCCGATTTATGCAGTAAATTACCAGTTCCTGTCATTGCCAAAGAAGTCGGTAATGGTATTTCTGGTAAGATGGCTGAAAAACTTATATCCGTAGGAATACAGGCTATTGATGTCGCAGGTGCTGGTGGTACATCTTGGGCTTTGGTAGAAAGCGAAAGAGCCGAAACATCATTACAGCGTAGATTAGGAAAGACTTTTGCCGATTGGGGGATACCGACAGCAGAATGTATTACCAGTATTCGCGCACAGTTACCGGAAATACCTTTAATAGCGTCTGGGGGGTTACGTCATGGGTTAGATGTAGCCAAAGCGATCGCTCTTGGTGCAGATATCGCTGGTTTAGCAATGCCTTTCCTGCAAGCAGCAGATGTATCATCAACTGCACTACAAGAATTGACAGAAGTCTTAATTGCCGAAATCACCACCGTGTTATTTTGTACTGGTAACAGAACTTTGTATCAGTTAAAGCAATCTGACGGTTTGCAGCGTATACAATAAAAAGAGGCAGGAGTCAGGAGGCAGGAGTTATTTTTTTAATTATTCTGTTCCCTATTCCCTATTCCCTTTCCTACCAGATATGATAGGTATTCAAAAGGACATATTATAACCAATGAATAACTTTTTTAAACAAACTTGTGCTAGTTTAATTGGTAGCTTACTAGGACTGATTATTTTCTCTGGTGTTGGTAGTCTAGGCTTATTATTTATCATTATCGCTGCTACTGCTAAAGATACAAGTCCACAAGTTAAAGATAAATCTATGCTGGTGTTTGACTTGTCAATGAAAATCACTGACAGTCAACCTAGTTCCAGTGACTTTCTGCAAAAAACCTTAACAGGTGTAGATGAAGAACAAATCACACTCCGCAAAGTGATTGAAACTGTGGAAAAAGCGCAACGTGATCCGCGTATTGTGGGTATTTATATAGATGCTACCAAGTCAGGTACAGCGAGTAGTTTGGGTTATGCTTCCCTCAAAGAAATTCGTCAAGCGTTAGATAAATTCCGTGCATCTGGGAAAAAGATTATCGCATATAGTACAGATTGGAATGAACGGGAATATTATCTGAGTTCAGTAGCTGATAAGATTGTACTCAATCCTGTAGGCATGATGGAAATCAACGGTTTGAGTTCACAACCGATATTCTTAACAGGAGCATTGGAGAAATACGGGATTGGTGTTCAAGTAGTACGGGTAGGGAAATTTAAAGGAGCAGTAGAACCTTTTCTCCTGGATAAACTGAGTCCAGAAAATAGACAACAAACCCAAAAATTATTAGATGATGTGTGGGGAGAGTGGCGAACTTCTGTAGGTAAAAGTCGGAAAATTCAACCGCAAAAATTACAGGCGATCGCCAATAACCAAGCTATTTTAGAATCTACCGCCGCAAAAGCTAACGGTTTAGTCGATCAAATAGCTTACCAAGATGAAGTATTTGCTGATTTGAAAAAGTTAACTGCTAGTGATGAAGATGATAAAAACTTCCGACAAATTAACATGACTGATTATGCCGAAGTTCCTGGTAAATCAATGGGAGTAGAACGCAACTCAGAAAATAAAATTGCAGTTGTTTATGCAGAAGGAGAAATAGTCGATGGTAAAGGAGAAGATGGACAAATAGGAGGCGATCGCTTTGCCCAAATCTTCAGAAAAATTCGCCAAGATGAAGATGTAAAATCTGTAGTTTTAAGAATTAACAGTCCTGGTGGTAGCGCCACAGCTTCAGAAATCATACAGCGAGAAATAAAATTAACTCGACAAGTTAAACCAGTGATTATTTCCATGGGTGATGTAGCTGCTTCTGGTGGTTATTGGATTGCCAGTGATTCTAATCGCATTTTTGCTGAAAAGAATACTATTACAGGTTCTATTGGTGTCTTTGGAATATTGTTAAACGGTGAAAAATTAGCCAATAATAATGGCATCACCTGGGATACAGTAAAAACAGCCCAATTTGCAGATACTCAAACAGCTGCTCGTCCCAAATCACCCCAAGAATTAGCACTGTATCAACGCAGTGTTAACCGTATTTATAATATGTTTATTAATAAAGTTGCCGAAGGTCGAAAACTACCCCAACAAAAGGTAGCAGAAATCGCCCAAGGTCGAGTTTGGTCAGGTGTAGCAGCAAAACAAATCGGTTTAGTTGATGAAATTGGTGGTTTAAATGTTGCTATTGAATATGCAGCCAAAGCCGCAAAATTAGGTAACGATTGGGAAGTACAAGAATATCCAAGAGTGACAACTTTAGAAGAACGTTTTTTTGGCAGAACACTACAAGAAGCCCAAGCAAAATTAGGACTTGAAAAAAATCTGATTCAGCCAAATAACTCACTTTTAGCAGAATTTGAGAAATTTACACAAGAAGTTGCCATTTTACAGAAAATGAACGACCCCCAAGGCATTTATGCCCGTTTACCTTTTAATTTGAAAATAGATTAATAAGCCTGGGGACTGGGGACTGGGGACTGGGGACTGGGTAATCAATTTTATGTTTCCCAATCAACTGTCAACTGTCAACTGTCAACTGTCAACTATCAACTGTCAACTATCACCAATCATCAATCACTAAAATATAGTGTAAAGTAGTGGGAACTTTACCTCACTCCTCTACTTTACACATCCATCTATGGATATAAAAACGAAACGCTTGTTACTGCTTGTTGTTTCCTGTAGTTTATCTGGTGTTATTTTAGGCGGAACTGCTAGTTGGGCAGAAAGTAAAATGTGTATGCGTGCTGATACAATTACCAGTGAATGTATTACCCAAAACCCAGTCGAAAAAACAATTCAAGGTATGAGTACGGGATTATTAGCTGGTGCGGGTGCTGCTTTTGGTGCAGCTTGGAATTTACGTAACTGGTGATTGGTGACTGGTGATTGGTGACTGGGGAAGAAGCAGGGGTGCAGGGGGAGAAAGAATATTCACTTTTGCCTTTTGCCTTCTGTTCCCTGTTCCCTAATTAAAAGCGATAATTGCGATCGCCTATCCACATACTCGTTGGTACAGCATTACCTTGAGGATCTACTTTCACCCTGACAATGATCGGTGTTCTACTTCCATTTCGGTTTTGCTGTGCTTGCAACAAATCATTATTAATTTGTTGTCTTTGTTCTTCGGAAAGATAATAATTTTCCAAACCGTAATTAATCAACCCATCTTGATAATTACCCTTTAAAGCTACCTGATTATTAGCTAAATAAATCGGGCGATCGCTACTCACACGCACTGGTTTCCAAGCTGCGGGAACATTACGATTAAAATCACGATTCAAACCACGATTAAAATCACGATTCAAACCACGGTTAAAAGATTGTTGTTCCTGCAAAATCAAATATAATGTACTGCCTTGATTGATTCTGCCATTTCTCAGAGAATTTTCTCTTACCCAATCTTTCCAACCCGGTAATCTTCGCAAATTTTCGGTACGAGAGATATTATAATCAAAGGACAAAGCAGAACCCTGTAACACATTATTAGAATATGCAGGTAAAGTTTGCAAAATCACACTTTTACCTGTCATTTCTGTATACATTGCTTGGGTGGGAACTGCTAAAATTAACCCTACTTGCAGCATTAGAGGTGCTACTAACCGCCAAATTGGTAATGGTTGATTGGCCTTTTGTTCAGTAGCAATTAAGTAATCACGAAAAGTTAACTTTTCGGAAAATTCCTTTTCTGGAGTTAAGGTTTTATTTTGTTCTGGTGAGTTATTTTTCATAATTGGTAATTGGTGATTGGTAATTGGTAATTGGTGATTGGTGATTGGTGATTGGTGATTGGTAATTGGTAATTGGTGATTGGTGATTGGTGATTGGTAATTGGTAATTGGTGATTGGGAAAATACAAATAATTTACCCTTATTCCCTATTCCCTATTCCCTATTCCCTATTCCCTATTCCCTATTCCCTATTCCCTATTCCCTATTACCCATGACTAATAGGATTTATAACGCAGAGATTTAATATATTTTTTAATTCTAATTTCTGCAATTGTAGCCGTAGAGAAGGCGGTTAGGA
This sequence comes from Sphaerospermopsis reniformis, assembly GCF_005402885.1. NCBI lineage: Bacteria > Bacillati > Cyanobacteriota > Cyanophyceae > Nostocales > Aphanizomenonaceae > Sphaerospermopsis > Sphaerospermopsis reniformis. The sequence goes on along the minus strand of NZ_BJCE01000181.1, from coordinate 3,251 downwards.
CATTAATCTAAACTAAAACCTTGACACTCAAAGGCGTTTAGCACTGTCACCTGTCACCTGTCACCTGTCACCTGTCACCTGCTATTGTTTTTTAACAGTAGCACGTTCCTGTAAACGACGTTCAAACCAAAGACCGGCAGAAATCAAACCAGAACCACACAATACAAACACCAATGATCTAAATAATAAATCAGTGTCGTACTCTAGAACCCGGCTGATAATTTGCAGGATAAATAATAGCATACCACACCAAAAAGAAGTTCTGTTACTCAACTTTAAACCTTGTTGCATCAGTCCCCAAGCTAACGTGATCAACAGAACATTGAAAACAAAAATGCCTAGTTCAGTAATACGACTTATAGCTTGATGCCAAAAAGGTACAATGACAATGAAACTCAGAAAAATGCTAATGACAGTGATAGTAAAAAATACTTCTCTGCGGGTTGGGTTATGACGATGACGAAACAGAAATAACCATTGCAACACTGCTAAACCGCTAAGAATGCCTAAATCAATGATAGGCAAAGATTGAAAAACATTGGAGAAATTATTTGGCGAATTACCAAAACTGAAAGATTGCCATTGCCAACGGAAAGACAATAAATAAAACACCACAGCAAAACACCCCAAAGCTAAATTACGGGCTATATTTTGAAATAACCGATAATTAACAGTTGGGAACAACAAATCATCATAACTCCAAAATAAAGCAGGTGGTAATGCTAAAGCAAAAGAAGCAACCCAAGGAATAACATCAGAAAAAGTTAATAATGGTAAAGGATTGAGATTGTATTGTAGAGAAAGAGTAAAAGCGATCGCTGCTAAGATAAAAATCACCCGTGAACGACAAATATACGCCAAAGGTACAAACAACAACCAAGAAATTAACGGCGTATGTCGCACAGCTAAACGCGCCCAATTAAAATCACTACCAGCAGACCAAAATTCTCTCAGTCCTAACCAATAACCAATTTGTAACAGGATAATAGCCACAACACCCAAAGAATTGAGTGATAGACTATAAGCCATGAGTAAAACACCAAACCCCCAAGCTAAAAATAACTGGGTAGCTGAACCGCTAATATTAAATATTTGCGCCATCAGCATTAAAGTTGCACCCAAAATTAAGGCGCTGAGAATGAGTAAAGCTTCTCCTAATAGACGTTTGTTGCGTTGTGGTTTTTTACCTTCTCCCTTAGCAAGAGTCGGTTCTCTCCAAGTCAAAAAACCCGTGATAGCAGTAGACAAAAACAAACTCATCAACAAGATAAATTTAACTTCTCTTGACCATGTTTGCCAATTTGCTGCTACAAAGATAATGATACCTAAAATTAAAAGTAAACCACCGACAGCAATGGCTATTAAACCAGAACTTTCTTTTGCAGCCGCTTCTATTTTGTTAAATTGATAACGGTCGGCAATTTGCTGGTATTGGGAAGAACTGATAAGTCCTTCATCTCGCCAAAGTTGTGCTTCTTGGCGCAGTTTTTGTGGAAAATTATCTAAGATCATGACCTCTCCGGTGCAAATGGGTTAAAGGAGGCAGGAGTTGAAAGGCAGGAGGCAGGAGGGAGGTAGGAGAAAGCTTACAGGGGGATTCAAACCCACCTTTAATCGAAGACAGCTAAATCTGAGATTGTGGCTCTTGACTTAAACCCATACAGGCGAGGCAAAAAGACTTTATTGTTTATTGAAAATTTTCCCTTCTGCCTCCTGCCCTCTGCCTTCTGCCTCGCCCGAAGGGCAGTTAATTTAACAACTGTCAAAAAACGGTTAGCTTCTAGCCAAAGGCCAGAAGCCGCGCCGGACGCGCTTTAAAAACGCAATCTCAATGTTGGTCATTATCTTTTCAGTATGCAGCCAAATGCCTTAATTACATTGTTCTGGTGTAACACTTTCAATATTGTGCTAAATAGCTAAAATTACCCAATTTGTGAATATGGAAAAGCCTTCAAATTTATTACTTAAAGTTGCCCGTCGTTTATTTGATGATGCAGATGAACAAGCAAAGTTTATTGCATCTTTAGTTAATCCTCAACCTTTTGCACCTTGTATTCTTTGGTGTCAAGACAAGCTTGAAGTTTCACCTTTTGCAGTAGAAACACCAACACTTTGGCAACCAGAATTTGTAGATCGTTTATCTTTGGGCGAAAAACCAGGTCAACATCCTTTACATCAACAAGGATATTTTTATTGTTTAGATTTTTCTTCTGTATTTGCGGCTTCTGTGTTGTTAACAATTAATCAACCAGTACCTTTAGTATTTGATATGTGCGCTGCACCAGGAGGCAAGAGTGTATTTGCTTGGAAAGCGTTAAAACCTGATTTATTAATTAGTAATGAAGTCATTGGTAAACGTTTAGGGATGTTAATTTCTAACTTGAAACGTTGCCATATTCAACCTAGTTGTGTGGTAAATCGAGATTCTAGTATTTTTGTAGAGATGTTTGCAGAATCTAGTAATTTAGTCTTAGTTGATGCACCTTGTACGGGTCAATCTTTACTAGCAAAAGGTGAAAAAGCACCGGGTTGTTTTCATCATACCGCAATTAATAAAAGTGCTAATCGTCAAAAAAGAATTATTGCTAATTCAGCCCAAGTTGTTGCACCTCAAGGGTATTTAGTTTATATGACTTGCACCTATTCCCCAGAAGAAAATGAGCAGGTTTGTGAATGGTTGTTAGCAAGATTTCCCCAATTTCAAGCTGTGGAAGTTAGTCATTTATCTAAATATCAATCACATTTAACAAGTATTCCTTGTTATCGGATGTTTCCGCAGGATGGTTTGGGTGCTGGTGCGTTTACGGTGTTGTTTAAAAATATGAATGAAGGAGACATGAAAGAGAATAATTTAGACGCTATACTTTCTATGTGTAAATATGATAATTTTACAAAAACCTGATCAATTCAGGTTTTTATTTCTCGTTTTCTCGTTCCCATGATTACCAACCATTCAATACTGCTCGGTTAAGGCTAAAAAGTCATTATATGGTAGGTTGGGTTGAGGAACGAAACCCAACATTCTCAAGGATTTTTTTGGGTTTCGCTGTCGCTCAACCCAACCTACATTTGCTTAACCGATAAGTAGGGTTTGCTGAATAAACCTAAAACCTTGATATATCAGAGGTTAGAGGCTGATAAACACAGAAATTAGTGCAAGGGTTTTGAAGGGTATACCGGAAAAAGTGTGCATTTTTTGGGATTTCAAGAGATGGCAAAGAAATTTTCAAATCTCCTCCTGACTCCTGACT